>JBFKGW010000379.1:0-3532 GCA_041633145.1 Alphaproteobacteria bacterium | reverse complement strand
GCCTATCTGCGCGATCAGGAAATGGCGGGGCTCGATATCGTCACCGACGGCGACTGCCGCTTCGACGAGGATGTCGGCGGCCAGAGCTGGGCGCGCTACCCGCTGTTCCACCTGACAGGGGTCGACCGCGATAACCCGACACCGGCGGAGTTCGGCAGCGCTGGCGTATTGTTTCCCCGCGGCCACATCCTGCACGACTATCTCGAAGCGCGGATTACGCCGGCGATCATCGGCCCGATCGGCCGCGGCAATCTGCAATACGCCGAGTTGTGGAAAGTCGCCCAGCGAATGACCAAGAAGCCGGTCAAATTCGGCACCATTACGCCGGAATTGGTCGCCTATCTGGTGCGCGACAACTTCTACAAAGATCTCCGCGAGCGCATCTGGGCGTTCAGCGACGCCTTCAACGAAGAACTGCACGTGCTGGCGGACGCCGGCTGTCCTTTAATTCAAATGGAAGAACCGCAAATTCACCTGATGGCGATCCGCGGCATCGTCGAAGGCGAGATTAATGTCGATTTCATGGTCGACGTATTCAACAACACGGTCAGAGGCCTGCGCGACAAAACCGAGGTGTGGTGCCATTCGTGCTGGGGCAATCCCTCGCAACAGCGCATGTTTGCCGAAGTGCAGAGCTACAAGCCGGCGCTCGAGGCGATGAACCGGGTCGACGCCGACGTCATCACCTTCGAGACCTGCAGTTCCGGCGGCATCGATCTGGAAGCGATCGGCGCGGCAGTCACTGACAAAAAAGTCGGCATCGGCGTCATCGACCACCACACCCTGCAGGTCGAGCGGCCGGAGGAAGTCGCCGACCTGATCCGCCGCGCGCTCGAGCACATTCCGCCCGAGCGGCTGATCATCTGTTCCGATTGCGGCATGGGGCGCGAGGGTATGAGCCGCCGCCACGCCTTTTACAAGACGGTGTCGATCGTGCTCGGCACCAACATCGTGCGCGGCGAATTGGACCTGCCGCAGGCCGAATGCCTGGCCGCCGACGACCGCTATTCGCTGGCCTCATAGGCGCGGTATACACGGCCTAGATAGAGCGGGATCCCGAATATGACTACCGACACCCTGAACCACACGGTCGAAGACATCGACTATCTCCATCACGGCGACCGGGCGATGAAAATGCGGCTGCTTCGCCCGGTTGGAACCGGCCCGTTTCCGGCAGTGCTCGACCTCCACCCCGGCGCTTGGAACAAAGGAGACCTGACCGATTGCCTGCCCCGCGACGAAGTCCTCGCCGAGGCCGGCATTGCCGCCGCCGCGCTGGATTTTCGCCATGCTGCCGACGGCTACCCGACATCGCTGATCGATATCAATTACGCGGTGCGTTGGCTGAAGGCGCACGCCGAAGAGTTGCGGGTCGATGCCAACCGAGTCGGCATCGTCGGGCAATCGAGCGGCGCCCACCTCGCCATGCTCGCGGCAATGCGCCCGCGCGACCCGCGCTACGCGGCGATCGATCTGGACGTCGACGCGCCCGGCGTCGACGCCACCGTGCGCTGTGTCGGCATGTTGTGGCCGGTGATCAATCCGCTGTCGCGTTATCACCACGCCTTGCGCTCGCGCGATCAGGCAGAGCCAGCGGCCTGGGTCGGTGATATCCCGGAAAGCCACGATACTTATTGGCGAACTGAAGAAGCGATGGTGGACGGCAATCCCATGCTGGCGCTGGAAAATGGCGAGCCGGTTGAGACACCGCCGGCGCTCTGGATTCAAGGGCGGCCCGATCCCGTGCACGACTATCGCGACCCTGACTCACCGCTCGATCTCAACGAACCCGAGCGGTTCGCGGCGAACTACCGCAACGCGGGCGGCGACATCGAGATGTTGTACATCGAGCAGGAGACACGCTCGTCCGACACATCGTTCGTGCCGCTCGCGAAGTTTTTGCAAAAGCACCTGTCGCCGGCAGGCTGAACCCACAAATTTAGCCCCGGCGATAGACGCGGAGCGGATTACCGGTTTCGTCGGTGTACCCTAATGCGTTGAGGCAACACGAATGGCTCAGACATCGACAACGCCAGCGCTAGCCGGCCGAGACACCGGCGAAAGCATTCCCGTCCTGATTTCGGGCGCCGGACCGGTCGGCCTGACGATGTCGATCCTGCTGTCGCGCCAGGGTATTCGCAACCTCGTGGTCGAGAAGCGCGGTGGCATTGGCACCCTGCCCCGCGCGCGCGGAATCACCATGCGGACGGTGGAGATCCTCAGCCAGTTTGGCCTGACGGAAGAAATCGACGCGATTTCGCTGCCACCGCTGTGGACCCGTAATTTCGTCTATACCGAAACCCTCGGCGGCGAAGTGATTGGCGTGATGCCCACCATCATGGGGCCGGGCACGTGCGCCGACTACACGCCCTGCGACTACCGGGTGGCGGCGCAGGACCGCATCGACCCCATGCTGTGCCGGCATGCGAGCGGCTATGACGAATCCGAAATCCGCTTCAATACGGAGCTGCGGCGCTACACCGAAACATCGGCCGCCATCGTCGCCACGGTCGCCGACGCGGACGGCGAGACGTCGAACATCCGTGCCGAGTTTCTGGTCGCCGCCGACGGCGCCCGCAGCCTACTGCGCAAAAGTGCCGGCATCGGCGAAACCGGCCGCGTCAACCTGAGCACCGTCGTCACCGCCCACGTGCGCGCCGATCTCAGCCCGTTCACCGAAGGGCGCGAAGGGGCGCTGATCTGGACGTTGGCGCCGGGCTGCGAGGGTGTCTTTCAAAATTTGGACGGCGACAAGCAATGGGCGGTCCAGATTCAGATCGACCCGACCAAGGATCGCGCTGACGCCTGGTCCGAGCGGCGGGTGATTGCGACTTTGCGGACCATGATCGGCGATACCGCTGCCGAAGACACCGAGATTGAGGTCCTCAATATTTACACCTACACGCTGTCCACCGTGATTTCCGACCATCTGCGCAAGGGACGTCTGTTGCTGGTCGGCGATGCCGCACACCAGGTGCCACCCTACGGCGGTTTCGGCATGAATACCGGCATCCAATCCGCCCACAATCTCGCCTGGAAATTGGGCGCGGTACTGCGCGGCGAGGCGCCAGAGGCGTTGCTCGATACCTATGAACGCGAGCGGCGGGAAGTCGCGCAGCGGGTCTGCGACTTTGGTCGAACCAACGCGGGCTATGTCGAAAAGTTGATGCAAGCGATCCGCAACGCCAGCAGCGTCGACGAGAAACGTGCGATCTTCGTGGGCTCCCGCCAGTTCGGCAACTGGCTCGGCCTCGACCTCGGAGTCCATTACGAACGCGCTGGCGCATTCGTGCCCGACGACGCACCGATCCCCGATGTCGCCAATCCCATCGTCGACTTCGTGCCCCACGCCAAGCCCGGACACCGGGCGCCGCATCTTTGGGTCAAGAAAGGCGATGAGCGGTTGTCGACCGTCATGTTGTTCGACGGCGCGTTCGTGTTGCTTGCCGGCGAAGCGGGTGCCGATTGGATCGACGCAGCGCACCGGCTAGACGACCCAACGCTGCCCGCGATCAATGCCTATCGCGTCGCG
>JBFKGW010000378.1:0-3533 GCA_041633145.1 Alphaproteobacteria bacterium | reverse complement strand
GATGGACGGCTACGGGTAATTGGTCCCTTGTCAGGAGGCCGTTTCGGCGAAATTAACGGCGTACCCCATACGACGTTCCATATCGTGCGGGTCTTGCCCGATATTCTGGCCGAGCTGGAGCTGGTTGGCGCCGCGCTGTGACAACTGCACCATGTACATCGCGATGAAGATCCGGACGGCGGCGGTGCGGGACAATTCGCCGGCATGGCGATCGATCTCCGAGCACAATTCGTCGATCGTCTGATATTCGCGCCGTGCGATGTCGGCGAACGCTGCCCAGAACTCCGGCTCGAGGCGAATGCTGGTCCGGTGGCCGTTCACGGTGATGTTCTGATTGACTAACATTTCTAGGGGATAATACGTACTTATGGTTGAACTATTCGTTAACGCAGGGAACAATTTTTTCGTGAATGTTTCACTGTTTGGCTGCCAAATCGCGGCAGTGACGGCGTTAGATTAAGGATATTTGCGGTTTACGTTCCAATAGGCTTGGCAGGGTTGCCCCCGTTAGCTGGCCCGGTTAAGCCCGCGCCAATACCGCCAGAGCGCCGGTTCGCCGCGCCGCCGTCGCAATTGGGAAGTCCCGCGCTTCGGCAGGCGGTGTATCCTCTCAGCCCGCGGTCAGCCGGATCTCGCCGAGGTTTACGGTGCCGCTTAACTCGGCACGGACTGTTTGTTCGGCGTAACCAGTCGCGGAAACCCGGACCTCGTAGGATGTGCCGTCGGGTTCCAGCCGGTCGAACTTGAAGTCGCCGAAGGGGTCACTCGCCTGCTCGGCGATGATGTCGCCATCGCTGACAAGCGACACGGTGGCGCCACCGACGCAGTCGACGGTCCCGTCTTTTTCGGCCGATACAGTGCCGGCGATGAACGCCGTGGTGTAGCGCCAGAGGTTCTTGTAATGGACCCGCGGGTGGGTCTCGAGGTCGGGCCGCAGCGGCTCCAGCCCCTCCGCTTCCGCGATGCGCCGCATCTCCGCGTCTTCGACCTGGACTGCCGTCAGCGCGTTGGTCGCGCACACGGTCACACAGCGCGGTTCGGTCCAGCCGGCGTCCAGCAGATGGGCGTCGAAGAACCAGTGCTGCGGCACCTGCTTTTCCTCGTTCCACCAGATCGCGCCATAGGGGCAAGAATCGACGATCTCCTTGCGGCCTTTTGATTTCACCGGATCGATCAGCACGATGCCGTCGGGCCGCTTGGTGATGACGTCGGGCGCGGCGTCGATGCACGGCGCGTTATCGCAGTGCTGGCACATCACCGGCAGATAGGCGACGTCGGTCACCGGCGGCGTGCCGCGCTCGCGGCGTTTGATTTCGATCCAGCGGTGGCCGTGTTTGGGCATTTCCTCGGCATAGCCGGGAAACGCATTGCCGACATGTTCGTCCTGCACCGCCAGCGCGCACAGATTGCAGTTGGTGCAATTGGCGACGTCGACGATGAGGTTCCACTTTTTCATCGCACCAACCCCTGCGCTGTCGAGATCGGGATCTCGCGCCGGTACTCGATGCCGCCATCCCACTTTTCGATCTCGACCATGGCCAGACCGTTGGCCATCGAGTGGGCGTGTTTCACCTGGGTGCGGGCTGGCGACAACAGGTTAACGCAGCCGCCCCGGTCGACCGAGCGCCCGGGCTCGCCCAGGGGATCGTAGACGGCCGACGATTCGTAGGAATGAGCGATGCCCCGGTTGAGCCGCGCGGTTAAGTGCGCGGCGCAGATCACCGCGCCGCGGTCGTTGAAGATCTTGACCAGATCGTTCTGCTCGATGCCGCGTGCCGCTGCGTCCTCGGGGTGCATCCGTACGATCCAGTAGTAATAGCCATCGATCAGCACCCGGTGATCCTTGATGTCGTTCAGGAAGCTGTCCTTGCCGTCGCCCTGGGTATGAAAGCTATAGCGCACGTGGGGCGTGATGAATTGCAGGGGATAGCGGTCGGCAAGCTCCGGGACATTGGGGCCCTCCCACGACGGAATGTATTTCGGGATCGGCGGACGCTCGGGGTCGTCGGCCATGAACCGCTTCAGGCTCGCGGCCTCGAATTCGAGCTTGCCCGACTGGGTCTGCAGGCCTTCGAGGAATTCCTCGGTGTAATCGCCGGGCAGCGGCATCGCCTCGGGAATATCCTTCTTGCGGCCCTCGGCGAACCAGCGGTAGGCAGGCGCTGGGCGCAGATCCTCGCGCTCGGGCGGCACCACGTAATAGCCCTTCTCGAGGAATTTCTTCCACGAGATCTTGCTCGGCAGATCCGACGCTTCGAACATGCGTTTGACCCAATCGATGTCGCGCATGCCCTCGGTGAAATAGGAGCCCAACCCCAGCCGTGACGCGAGAGCGGTGAAGATGTCATAGTCCGATTTCGACTCACCCAATGGCTCGATGCATTTCGCCTGAAAGGCGATCACCCGGTGATTGACCTGGGAGTTGAAGTGCGCGCCATAGCCGCCGGAATGGGCCCACTCGCCGATGTCGTAGCGCTCCAGGTGGGTGCAGGCAGGCAGGATGACGTCAGCGAAGCGGGTATCGCCTTCGTCGTAGATCGACTGATTGACGACGAACTCTAGATTGGGCGAGCGGTACATCGCCACATAGCGGTTGGTGTCGCTCAGGGTGCCGAGGATCGCGTTGCCGTAGCGGTAGAGCATATGCACCGGCGAATGGCCCGGCGCCGGATAGACCGCCTTTTTGAACTGGCCCTCGATGGTCATGGCATCCCAGAGATAACCCTCGGCATATCCGTCGATAATGGCGTCGGGCAGTTTGAGGCGCGGGATCATCTGGCTCGACGGGTTGATCGTCGCCAGCTGCGGCATGCGCTGATAGAGGCTCACCGCCAGGCCAGTATGGGTGAGATCGCCCGAGATGCCGCCATCGGCGTAGCCCGGGAAATAGAAGCCATAATCGTGCGGTACGCCGAGCTGCAGGTTGCCGACATTGACGCCGGGCTTGCCGAGGCCCTGCATGGCCATCAGGCAGACCATCATGCGCGTCCACTGATTACCGGTGGGGTTGCGCGCGGCGCCGCCGAAGGTGTTACCCATGCCCCCGACGGCGAGATAGGTGCGTTTGCTGCCCCACTCTCGGGACAGCGCGCGCACGTCCTTGGCCGGCACGCCGGTCTCTGCTTCCTGCCATTCCGGGGTTTTGGCGACGCCGTCCTCCTCGCCCAGCACATAGGCGCGCCAGGTGTCGAAGCCGTGGGTACGCGTTTCGACATACTCCTTGTCGTAAAGATCTTCGGTGATCCACACGTACGCAATGGCCAGTGCCAGCGCGGGCGAGGTGGTCGGACGCGGCGCGATCCACTTGCCGCCGAGAAACTGAGCGGTGTCGTTCAGGTGTGGATCGATATGGACCAACGGGATGTCGAGGTCGCGCAGCCACTGGCGGCGGATCGATCCTTCGAGGCCGGAATAGATGCCGGTGGTCGCCTCGGGGTTGCTCGACCAGAACACCACCATCTCGGCATTTTGCAAACAGTCTTCGATGGTGCCGAACGGCTCGCCGCCGCCGACGCGCAAACTGCCGCCCCAAT
>JBFKGW010000377.1:0-3555 GCA_041633145.1 Alphaproteobacteria bacterium | reverse complement strand
CCCATACCGCGATTGGCGGCGGAGATGGGCGGCGGCTTCGAGTTGTTCGTCAAATTCGAAGGCGCCAATCCGACGGGGTCTTTCAAGGATCGGGGGATGACCGCGGCGGCGCGGATGCGGTCGGGATAACGCGCCGCTGCGGCGAGCGTGTAGGGCCCGCTCATGCAGTAACCGTGGCAGCCCACTGGTCCGGGTTTGACCTCGTCCTGTTCGTCGACGAAGGCGAGCATGGCAGCAATGTCGTCCATTACCGGCGGGATCGTCATCTTGGTGCGGATCGCGCGCATCGCCGTGTGGTCGGGGCTGCCTTCGGTGAGCACGTCGGGGCCGTACATGGTGTCGCGGCCGGCGCGGTAATAGAGGTTGGGCAGCAGCACGTAATAGCCCACGGTCGCCAGCCGCCGCGCCATGTCGCGCAGTTCCTCGCGGATGCCCGGCGCATCCATCAGGAAAAAGATGGCGGGAAACGGCGCGTCGCGCTCGGGCCGGCAGATGAAGGTCTCCATCGCGCCGTCGTTGGTGACGATATCTAAGGTGTCTTCGATCATCGCGGTGTCTCTCCCGTATTGGTCACCCACTGGGTTTTACCACGGCGACCGGCGGGCGGCTTACCCTTGTCTCCCGGCGCCGGCTCCGTCAACATGGCGATGCGGTCGACAATGAAGCTTCACCAAAGACACCGATAACGAAATAATCGGACGGGTGCCGCTGTTGTCGCCGCCGAACCCAACAGATTGCGTCCAGCCGGAAATCGAGGAGGAGACCGGTCATGGTGGATCAACAGAAACTAGACGCATTTATCGGACAGTTGCTTGGTGATCTTGGTGGCGCGTTTATCATCCCGCTGGTCAGAATTGGCGATACCTTCGGGCTCTACAAAACGCTCGACAGCGACGGCCCGATGACGTCGGCCGAGCTCGCCAACAAAACCGGATTGGCGGAGCGCTATCTGCGCGAGTGGTTGTCGGCGCAGGCGGCCTCGAATTACCTGAGCTACGATGCGGCGAGCGAGCAATTCGCGTTGCCGCCGGAGCAGGCCATGGTGTTCGCCAACGAAGACAGCCCGCTCTACATGATGGGCGCCTTCGACTGTGCGGTGGCGAACATCCGCAATCAGGAAGGCATCGAAAACGCCTTCAAGACGGGCGAGGGCGTGCGCTGGGGCGATCAGCCCGAATGCCTGTTCTGCGGCGTCGCCAAATTCTTCCGGCCCGGCTACCAGGCTCACTTGATCGATGAGTGGCTGCCGGCCTTGGACGGCGTGGTGGAGAAACTGCAACGCGGCGCGAGGGTCGCCGATGTCGGCTGCGGCCACGGATTGTCGACCGTGATGATGGCCGAGGCGTTCCCCAACTCCGAGTTCGTCGGCTACGACTTCCACGAAGCCTCGATCGCGGCGGCGCGCGAGCATGCCAAGGCCCATGGCGTGGACGCCAACGCCCGGTTCGAAGTCGCTCTGGCGAAGCAGTTCGACGGCAGCGAAAGCTATGATCTGATCTGCTTCTTCGACTGCCTGCACGATATGGGGGATCCGGCAGGCGCGGCCGCGCATGTGCGCGAAAGCCTGAAACCCGACGGCACCTGGATGATCGTCGAGCCGATGGCGCAGGATGCGCGAGAGGATAATCTCAATCCGGTCGGCCGCCTTTACTACGCGGCCTCGACGATGGTCTGCGTGCCGACCTCGCTGGCGCAGGAGGTCGGCGCCGCCTTGGGCGCGCAGGCGGGCGAGGCCCGTTTGAAAGAAGTAATTTCCGCCGGCGGCTTCAGCCAGTTCAGGCGCGCGACGGAAACGCCGTTCAACATGATTCTGGAAGCACGGCCGTAGCCTTCCGCCTCGGCGGTGGGCAGGCCCGGTGTAGCGTGCCTGTCCTGCCACCGCGGTTCCTTGCTGTGTCATTTCGCACCGATCTTTGGCTGGGTTGTGCGGTAGTAGCGGCTGGTTAGGGAGGACGATTTGCCGGATCGTAGACAGGTTGCGCCGCTACCCATAGAATTCGGCTCTGAACGGGGTTCGGTTTCTAACGGGCTTATAAGAGAAGGCTGGCGCATGGCTGACGAGCGGGTACAGCGTCGTCTTGCCGCTATTCTGGCAGCCGACGTGGTTGGATACTCCCGGCTGATCGAGGCCGATGAGGAAGGCACGCGTGCGCGCCTGAGGTTGCTGCATGCCGAATTGATCGATCCCAGGATCGAGGCCGATGGCGGCCGCATCGTTAAGATGATGGGCGACGGCATCCTGGTCGAGTTCCCCAGTGCGGTCGATGCGGTGCGCAACGCACTCGCCGTTCAGAATGAAATGAGGCGGCACAACGAGAGCGCTGCGGAAAACAATAAGATCGAATTTCGCGTCGGGATTAACGTGGGCGACGTGATCGTCGAAGGCGACGACATCCACGGCGACGGCGTCAACGTGGCGGCGCGCCTGGAAGGCATGTGCAAGCCGGGCGAAATCTTGGTGTCCGGGACGGTTTACGACCATGCCGCCGGCAAGCTTGCGGCTTCGTTCGAAGACCTGGGCGAGCAGACGGTCAAGAACATCGCTAAGCCGGTAAGGATTTACCGAATGCGCAGGCAATCGGCGGCAACGGCGACTGCGGCGGCTACGGTTGAGCCGTTGCCGCTGCCCGACAAACCGTCGATCGCGGTTTTGCCCTTCGATACCATGACCGACGACCGGGAAATCGAATATCTCGCCGACGGTCTGGTCGAAGACGTCATCACCCTGCTGGCACGCCTACCGGGCTTTTTCGTCATCGCCCGCAACTCGAGCTTTACCTACAAAGGGCAGCAGCACGACATCCGCGACGTCGGCCGCGAACTGGGGGTGCGCTACGTCATCGAGGGCAGCGTGCGCCCGATGGGCAAAAGCCTGCGCATCACTGTCCAGCTGGTCGATGCGGCGACCGGCAATCACCTGTGGGCCGAGCGCTTCGACCGGGCGGCCGATGATATTTACGAGATCCAGGACGATGTGACGACCGGGATCGTCACGCGCCTGGAGCCGGAACTGACCCGCGCGGAATTGGAACAGATTAAGCGGCGGCCGGTCGCCGATCTCGACGCCTGGGCCTACTTCCAGGAAGCCAACGGCATCCTCTCGCTCAAAGGCTGGCACGAAGAAACCTTCGCGGAGGCGGCCGATCTATATCGGAAGGCCAACGCACTGGACCCCAATTTCGCCGCCTCGCACGCGCGCCTGTCGTTGGTGCAGGCGCTGGGGCATATGGTGGGATACGTGTCCCAGCCCGATGAAGCCTTTGCGGAGGCGGAACTTGCTCTGCAATTGGACAGCCGCGGTTCGGACGTACTTGGGTTTGCCGGCTGTGCGCTGTCCGACCTCGGGCACGTCACCCGGGGTATCGAGTTATTGGAACGCGCGATCGAGAGCGATCCCAGCAACGCTCAGGCCTGGGCCGCGCTCGGCGCCGCGTATATGGTCAGCAAGCGCTTGGATGAAGGCGTCGAGAAATTGGCGCACGGTATCCGCATCAGCCCGCGCGACAATCGCCGCGCGGTGTGGCGCGGCCTGCTCGCCATGGGCCTAGGTCGACT
>JBFKGW010000376.1:0-3561 GCA_041633145.1 Alphaproteobacteria bacterium | reverse complement strand
ATAGCCGCCGCCATGGGCGATGTAGATCTTCAGGCCCGGGTAGGTCTCGAGATAGCCGTCGAACACCAGATGGCCGACCGCCAGCGCCGATTCCAACGGGTGGCCGATGGTGTTGCGGAAGTAATGATCGGTCATGCGCTCCTTGAAGCTGGTGCCGATCGGATGCATGAAGATCATCACGTCGAGCTCTTCGACCTTGGCGAAGAACGTCTCCAGCCCGGCGCGGGTAAGGTCCTGGCCGACCACGTTGGTGGAAATCTCCACCCCGCGCATGCCGTGCTCCTTGACGCAGCGCTCGAGCTCGGCGACCGCCATTTCGGCATTCTGCAGCGGCACCGTGCACAGGCCGACGAAGCGGTCTGGATGGGTGGCGGCGACTTCGGCGATGCGGTCGTTGACCACCTTCGAGGTATCGCGCGCGAACTCGGCCGGGTAGGCGTAGTTGTAGTGGAACGGCGATGGCGACAGCGCCTGCACGTCGATGCCGCAGGCATCCATGTCGGCGATCCGCACTTCCGGATCGGTCAGCTTGGGCAGGATGGTCTGGTGCTGGTCGCGGTTGATCTGACCGGTCAGCTCGTTGGCCTCTTTGTAGAGCTTGGCCTGGTCGGCCACCGACGGGTCGGCCAGCATGGCGTCGGCGTCGGGCACATGGACGTGGCAATGAATGTCGACGGTGAAGTGCTTCTTGCCTTTGCTCACGGTTTGCGCGTGGCCATGGTCGCTGGCCGGCGCGTGGGTCGCGCATTTGAAAAGCATGTTCTTTCCCCTGATCGGTTGGTTGCGTGCGGTCTGCGCCGCTTCTGTTATTCGAGATTGAGGAGTTGGGCGGCATTGCCACCGATGATCGCGGCTTTTTGCTCGTCGCTGAGGTCGGCACCATTGACGTGGCCGACCGGGTCGGTTTCGGCCATGTCATAGGGATAGTCGGTGCCCATCACGATGTGATCGGCGCCGAACACCTTGACCAGATATTCAAGCTGATGGTCGGTGAACACCACAGTGTCGAAATAGAACCGCTTGAGATAGTCGGTCGGCACTTTGCCCTTGGGCAGGTGGCGCTGCATGTCGGGGCGCAGCGGGTGGGCGTGGTCGATCCGCCCGGAATAGGCCGCCAGGAAACCGCCGCCGTGAGCAACGCAGACCTTCAGGCCTGGGTGACGGTCCATCACTCCGTCGAAGATCAGGTAGTGGACGGCGACCGTCGAGGCCAGCGGATTGGCGATGATGTTCGAGAAATAGTGGTCGGCGAAGCGCGCGCTCTCGGTAAAGCCCGCCGGGTGCAGGAAGATCACCACGCCGAGCTCCTCGACCCGGGCGAAGAATTTGTCGAGGCCGGCGCGGGATAACTCCGTGCCACACACATCGGTGGAAATCTCGACGCCGCGCATGCCCAGCTCGCCGACACAACGGTCGAGTTCGGCGACCGCCATTTCCGGGTTCTGCAGCGGCACGGTGCCCAGGGCGACAAAGCGGTCGGGATGGCCGGCGACCAGCTCGGCCAGCGCGTTGTTGACGGTTTGCGCCACCTCGCGGCCCAACTCGGGCTCCGCCCAATAGCAATAATGGTTCGGCGCCGTCGACACCGCCTGAATATCGACCCCGGCGGCATCCATCTTCGACAGACGCACCTCGACGTCCGTCATCATCGGCATGATGTCTTGCGTGTGCTGGCGTTGGTAGGCGCGGGTCTCCTCGCTGGCGTGCCACATCAGCGGCTCGTTCTTCAGGTCGAAGACGTCCTTCACCATGGTGTCGACTTCGGGCACATGCAGATGGCAATGAATATCGACCGAGCGGACCTTGGTGTCGCCGACGGTGACGCGGTGGCCTGCGGCGCCAGTCTCCGGGGCATGGGGGGCGCACTTAAACAGCATAATGTTTCCTCAAAACCTTTATTTACTAGGTTTATTCTTCTGTTTCGTTGGGTCTCGGACGAAGCGCCGAAAGATCGCGCTTTATAGTTCGAATACCACCGCCAAAGCCACAGATTTTGACTCTCGCCCGCCTCCCTTCGACTCCCGCAATCGCCATGCTAAGTTCCGCCGCCAAGAGCAATAAACTTCAAACGTAGCGGAGAGAAGACACGATGTCGGCTGGTTCCTTCGGTATTTCCCAACATGTGCTGCGCCGGGAAGATCAAAGCCTGGTCACTGGCGCTGGCAACTACAGCGACGATACCACCTTCGACGGGCAGACCTATGTCGCCTTTCTCCGCTCGCCGGTCGCCCACGCGACGATAACGGCGGTCGATGTGAGCGACGCTAAGGCGGCGCCGGGAGTGATCGATGTATTCACCGGCGACGACCTGCGCACAGCCGGCGTCGGCGACATTCCCAACATGACGCCATTTGCCAGCTACGACGGCACGCCCATTCTCAAAACCTCGCGCCCTGCGGTCGCGGTGGGCAAGGTCCGTCATGTCGGCGAAATCGTCGCCGTGGTGGTCGCTGAGAGCACGGCGCAGGCGGTCGACGCGGTCGACTTGATCGCGTTCGATTTCGAGGCGCTGCCGACCGTCGCCGATGTGGAGGACGCGGTCGCCGACGGCGCGCCGCAGCTCTGGGACAACATGCCGAACAATGTCTGCCTCGATTTTCGCGTCGGCGACACCGACAAGGCCGACGCTGCGTTCGCCAGCGCGGCCCATACCACCCGGCTGACCCTGAAGACCAATCGTCTCGCCGTCGCGGCGATGGAACCGCGCAGCGCAACCGCCCGCTGGGACGCCGCGAACGAGCGCTACGAGCTGGTGTCCGGCTCGCAAGGGGTCAACGCCATGCGACGCATGCTGGCGGAATCGATCTTCCAGGTGCCGCCGGAGCAGATGCACGTGCGGACCAACGATGTCGGCGGCGGCTTCGGCATGAAGACCCAGGCCTATCCCGAATATGTCGCCTGCCTGTTCGCCGCCAAGGCAACCGGACGACCGGTCAAATGGCAGGGCTCGCGTTCAGAAGCGTTTCTCGGCGACAACCAGGCGCGCGATGGGGTGATGCGCGGCGAGATGGCGTTCGACGAGAACGGTAAGATTTTGGGCTTGCGCGTCGATATGATCGCAGCGATGGGCGGCTATTTGTCCTCGCACGGCCCGGCGGCGGCGACCCGCAACGTCTGCAACTGCCTCACCGGCTGCTACGACAATCCGGCGCTGCAGTTCCGCGTGCGCTGTGTCATGACCAACAACCTGCCGATCGGACCCTATCGCGGCGCCGGCCGTCCCGAGGCGGCCTATATTCTCGAGCGCTTGATGGATCATGCGGCGCGCGAGATGGGCATCGACCGGGTCGAGTTGCGGCGGCGCAACTTCATCGACCCGGCGAACATGCCCTACACCACCTCGATTTCCCAGGTCTACGACAGCGGCGAATTCGAGGCGGAGATGGATAAGGCGCTCGAGCTCGCCGACTGGGATGGCTTCCCGGCGCGCCGGGCCGAGTCGGAAGCGCGCGGCAAGCTGCGCGGGCTGGGTATCGCCTGTTTCGTCGAGACTGCCGGCGGGTTCTTAGAGGAGGGGGCGAAGATCGAGTTCGCCGAAGCCGGTATGGTCGAAGCGATACT
>JBFKGW010000375.1:0-3565 GCA_041633145.1 Alphaproteobacteria bacterium | reverse complement strand
TGTCTCGACGCGGAAATCATGCCCTGGTCGGTCAAGGCGCAGGCGTTGTTGGAACACCAATACGCTCCGGTTGGCGCCGCCGCGGAAGCGGCGCTCGCCACAGCCAACGAACTCGCTCAATCGGCGCTGGCGCGCGGGGTCGACCTGGCCGATTTCGCCGGCGCGATCTCGGCGCGCAAAAACGCCGCCGGGAAATACCGTAGTGCCTATCGGCCCTATGTCTGGCCGGTCGCTGAACTCGACGACATGCAAATCGCGCCGTTCCATATTCTGGCGAGCGAAGGCGCCAGTCACGGAGATAAATCCCACCGATGGCATATGGAACGCTGCCAGCGATTGGCAGAAGTCGACGATAGTCTGTTCCTCGCGACGCCTTATCGGGTCGTGCCGCTAGGCGATACCGCGGCCTGTGAACAGGCAACGCGCTGGTGGGAAGAGCTCACCTCACGCGGCGGCGAAGGCATGGTCGTCAAGCCACTGGAATTTATTGCCCGCGGCAAGCGCGGCATTATTCAACCGGCGGTCAAAGTCCGCGGCAAGGAATATCTGCGGATCATTTACGGTCCCGACTATGACTTGCCGGAAAACCTCGAACGGCTACGCCGGCGTGGTCTCGGCAAGAAGCGCAGCATGGCGTTGCGTGAATTCGCCTTGGGTTTGGCGGCCCTGCAACGGTTCGTCGACCGCGAACCCTTGCGCCGGGTACACGAGTGTGCCGTTGCAGTACTTGCCATGGAGAGCGAACCGGTGGATCCGCGCTTGTAAGCGAGCGCCCCTACCCTGCCCCCGCCGCGCCCGGATCATTGCGAGGCAGCATTACCGGTTCACCCCGTTCGGCCGACAAATCGGCGGCGTTGTAGACGTCCATAACCAGGATGGCCTCGTCGCGCGTCACCATAGCCGGCCGGTCGTAGGCGACCGCCTCCAGAAAGTGGCCGGTCTCATCGTACATTGAGCCGGCGAAAACATGGTCGACCGGTTCGCCCGGCATGGTCGACAGCGGGTAGCGGATGCCGTGCTCCGACGTGTTGAGCTGTATTTCCTTGTGGGTGTCGTCGATGGTCAGCGACCCGTCGGTGCCGATCACCTCGATCCAGGCCTGCACGTAGTTGGGATAGCCGAGTGGCAGGATCCAGCCGACGCCGACGGTGATCGTCGTGCCATCATCCATCGTCACCATCACCCATTGATGGTCCGGCGTGTCGCTGGTCTGACTGAACAGCTTGCCGGCGGTCTGCGAGTAGACCCTGACCGGCTTGCGCGGCTGCAGGCACCACAGGACGAAGTCGAGATCATGCACACCGCCAATCGACGTCGGCGACATTTTCGAGCGGCCGGTGATTTTCTCTCCGAGCTGGCGCGTCGAATGGCGCGACACCAGGCAGGTCACCGGATCGCCGATCAGTCCATCGCGCAGCGCCTTCTTGACATAGACGTAGCGCGGGTCGAAGCGGCGCGAATAGCCGATGGTGACCTTGAGGTTTTTCGCCTCAGCCAGCGCGTAGGCCTGCTCGGCTTCTTCGATGGTCGGCGCGATCGGTTTTTCGACGAACACATGCTTGCCCGCTTCCAGCGCCGCCATGACCATGGGGAAGCGCTTGGTTTCGGGCGTCATCGAGATAACCATCAAATCGATCGAGTCATCGGCGATCAGCATCTGCCAATCGTCGGTGATCGACGACGCCCCGGTCTCGGCGGCGATTTCGGTCTGGCGCTTGAGGTCGATCTCGGCGATGTGCAACTGATCGACGATGGCACTGTGCGCGCAGGCGTTGGCGCGGATGCCGCCGACCCAGCCGGCGCCGATCAGCCCGACATTCAGGCGTTTCAACTCGGCCATAAAATTTCCCCCGAATATTTTTATCTTTGCTTTAGCAGCCCGATTTGGCCGCGGCGATGTTGGCGCCGGCAGGTTCATGCTCGGCGAGCCAGGCGCGGGTGAGGTCTTTGGCCTGCGCGACCTGGTCAACCGTCATCGACTGAGCGACCGCATCACGCAGGGGTGCGCTCGATTCCACACAACCGACAATTTCCATTTCCGCGGCAATGCCGAGCCACATGTGAACGCGGATCAATCCGTCGTCGGGCGAACCGCCAGGTGACGCACTAGCCAGACTTTGACCCCAATAAAGCATTCCCAGTTCGAACGCAGCCGCCCACTCGCCGCCCTCGGCAGCACGCTGGTACCAGCCGGCCGCCCGCTGATGATCGTACGGTACCCCGTGGCCTTCGTTGTACAGTCGGGCCAGGTAGTATTGGGCGCTGGCGTCGCCCTGCTCGGCCAACGGTCGCAGTTCGGCCAGCGCTGTCGCGTAGTTGCCCTGCAATGCGGCGGCAACGCCCTTGTCGAGGTCTTGGGCCACCGCGAGCCCCGGCGCCATCGCCAGTAATCCCAACAAGGCCACTATCGGGTAACGAATCATGGGGCTAGCTTACCATTGATCAGGTGCCCCAATGAACCGGTGAACGCCTGCGCCATTAACCAAGAATCCCAGAACAAATGCTAGGCTGTGCCGGTCGCGCGCCGCCGCCCTCGGCTCTGCGCTAAGGAATTTGATCGGGTGAAGAGCGATGAAACGAAAAATTAGCCTATCGATCGCCGCCCTGTTGATCGTTTTCGATATCGGCTTTTCCGCCGTAGCGCTCGACGCTGGCGCGCGCCGCGTCGCCGCGGTTCAGGAAGGAATCGCAACAATAGTCGCATTTGTCCGCGAGTATATTCGCCCGATTCCCAAACTCGACCGGTTCCACTAGGGCCGCCAATTAGTTGTCGCGTCGCATTGCAATCGGCGCGCTTGTCTTGCCGGCAATCGAGCCCATGTTCTTTCGCGTTTGTATAGCGGCGCATTAGTTCGCCGATAATCACAGACGGAGGCAAAAGCTCGATGGCTGAAACGATCGATCTCTTCACGCCGCTCGATATGCGCGGACTGCTGTTACCCAACCGCATCATCATGTCGCCGATGACCCGCAGCCGGGCCGGCGAAGGCGATGTGCCACAGGATCTGAACGTCGAGTACTACAGCCAGCGCGCGTCGGCCGGCCTGATCATTACCGAGGGAACCCAGGTCAGCCCGGAAGGCAAGGGCTATTGCCGCACGCCTGCCATCTATAACGACGCCCAGGTCGCCGGCTGGAAGAAAATAACCGATGCGGTGCACGCCAAGGGCGGCCGCATGTTTTTGCAGTTATGGCATGTCGGGCGTATTTCTCATCCCCTCAACAATGGCGGCGTGCGCGCCGTCGCGCCGTCGGCGATCCAGGCCGCCGGGCAGATGTTCACCGTCGAAGAAGGCATGCAGGACTTTGCCGTGCCGCACGCGCTGACCACCGAAGAAGTTGCCGGCGTCGTCGAGGAACACCGCCACGCCGCCGGCTGCGCCAAGGCGGCCGGCTTCGACGGGGTCGAGCTGCACGCCGGCCAAGGCTATCTGCCGATGCAGTTCCTCTCGCCCAACTCAAACCAGCGCGACGACAAGTACGGCGGATCTGCCGCCAATCGGGTGCGCTTCGTCGCCGAAGCGCTCGAGGCCGCGGTCGATGTGTTCGGCGGCGAGCGGGTCGG
>JBFKGW010000374.1:0-3575 GCA_041633145.1 Alphaproteobacteria bacterium | reverse complement strand
GCGTGTGGAGTCGCGGCAAGGGGCGGATTTGCACAAGTGCTTGTTATGAGGCAGCTTGCGCTCGCCAGATGCCCGCGGTGTTGATGACGTAGCGGTCGACCGACCCGTTTGGCCGGCAGCCCTTGGTTTGGATCGAGCAAACGCGGTTCAGCTAACGATCACCTTGTAACATCCGGTTTCATGCACATGAACGTGCCGGTATGGCGTTGTGCGTTTCGGTGCTAGCCTGACGGGATGATTCGCGTTCTCGCCGCCTCTACATCGCGCTAGCGCTGCCGCGCCGTGATTCGGGTCGACAATGTCACAAAATCGTTCGGCGGTATCCATGCCGTCGACGGTTGTAGTTTTGAGATTCCCACAGGCAGAATTACCGGTCTGATTGGCCCCAACGGCGCCGGCAAGACTACCCTGTTCAATATCATCGCCGGATTCATACGGCCCGATAGTGGACACATCTGGCTCGATGACGCCGATGTGACTGGCTGGCCGCCGCATCGCTTGTGCGGTCGCGGGCTGGTGCGCACGTTCCAGATTCCCCATGTTTTCGACCGCATGAGCGTGCGCGAAAACTTGATGGTGGTGCCGTCCGGCCAAAGCGGCGAAAATTTGTTTGCGGCGTGGTTTGGCGGCGGCCGGGTGGCGCGCGAAGACGCCGCCATCGGCGCGCGCGCCGATGAGGTGTTGGAGTTTCTAAATCTTGCCCGCCTGGCTGGCGAGGCGGCCGGCAATTTGTCGGGTGGGCAGAAAAAACTGGTTGAATTGGGCCGCACCATGATGTCCGGTGCCAGCACGATTCTACTTGATGAACCGGGCGCCGGCGTCAACCGCACCTTGCTGGCGACCCTGGTCGACGACATCGCGCGCCTCAATCGCGAGCACGGCTACACCTTTTGCATCATCGAACACGATATGGATCTGATCGCGCGCCTGTGCGATCCGGTCATCGTCATGGCCGAAGGCCGCGTTATTGCCCAGGGAAGCTTCGACGCGGTGCGCCGCAATACCGAGGTGATCGAGGCCTATCTTGGCGGCGCGCCGGCGCGCCAGTTCGACGGCGGCGAGCAACCGGGGGCGGCGCCATGAGTCTGTTGGTGGCCGAGGATCTTTATGGCGGCTACGGCGGCGTCGATATTCTCAACGGCGCCGGCGTGCGCGTCGAAGCCGACGATATCGTCGTCATCATCGGCCCCAACGGTGCCGGTAAATCGACTTTGATCAAGGCGGTATTTGGCCTGGTGCCGGTTCGTCGTGGTTCTATCACCTTCAACGGCAGGACCATCACCAACCAGCGCCCCGATGCGCTGGTCGGCCTCGGCATGAGCTACGTGCCGCAGGAGCGCAACGTTTTTCCTACCCTCAGCGTTGCCGAAAATCTCGAAATGGGGGCTTACACGCGCGCCGACGATTACAGCGATGACATCGCCGCGATCTACGAGATCTTTCCCGTCCTTGCCGAGCGGCGGCGCCAACCGGCAGGCCAGCTTTCCGGCGGCCAGCGCCAGATGGTGGCGATCGGCCGGGCCTTGATGGTCCAGCCGCGCCTGTTGTTGCTCGACGAGCCGACCGCCGGCCTGTCGCCCAAATTCGTCGACGAAATCTTCGAGCGCATCGTTGCCGTCAACCAGCGCGGCATCGCGATTCTGATGGTCGAGCAGAACGCCAAGCGGGCCCTCGAACTGGCCGACCGCGGCTATGTCCTGGTGATGGGGTCCTGCCGCTTCGAGCATACCGGTCCTAACCTGCTGGCGAACCGCGAGGTGGGCGAGGCCTTCCTTGGCGGCCGGGCGGACGATGATTGACGTCCTGCAGCTTTTGCTCTTTGGGATCGTGCTGGGGAGTATCATCACCCTGGGGGCGGTTGGCGTATCGCTGCTGTTCGGCATTCTGCGGTTCGCCCACTTCGCCCATGGCGACATGATGACCGTTGGCGCCTATCTCGCCTTCGCCTTCGTCGCTGGGCTGGGGTTTCCTTTACTCGCAGCGTTTCCCTTAGCCGTGGCGGCGACGGTTGCGGTTGCCGTGCTGATCGATCAGGTGCTCTATCGGCGGCTGCGGCGCACCACACCGGTGATCCTGCTGTTCTCCTCGTTCGGCGTCGCCTTGATGCTGCGCGCCGCGGTGGAGATCGTCTGGGGCCCCGACACGGTGGTCTACGACACGGCGATCCAGTCGCCCTGGCTGATCGCCGGCCTGCGCATCAAGCCCGATCACGTCACCATCGTCGTTGGCGCGATTATTTTGGTCACCGCGCTGCACTTGTTCCTGCAACGCACCAAGACCGGCAAGGCGATGCGCGCCATGGCCGACGATGCCGATCTGGCGCGGGTCACCGGGATCAACACCGAGGCCGTGGTGATTTGGACCTGGATCATCGGCAGCGCGCTGGCCGCTGCGGCCGGCATTTTCCTTGCCCTCGATACCCGTCTGGTGCCGCTATTGGGGTGGAACCTGCTGCTGCCGGTGTTCGCCGCGGCGATCCTCGGCGGCATCGGCCAGCCTTACGGCGCGATCTTCGGCGGCCTGGTCATCGGCATCGCTACCGAAATGTCGACCCTGGCGATCGCGCCGGTCTACAAGCCGGCGGTCGCCTTCGCCATCATCGTCATCATGTTGATTTGGCGGCCGACCGGCTTGCTCAGGGGGCGCTGATGGAACTGCCGGGCCTGATCAGCTTTGCCGTGTTCTTCCTCACGCTGGCCGGCATCTATGGCGTGTTTTCGCTCGGCCTCAATGTCCAGTGGGGCTACTCGGGCCAATTCAATCTGGGCATCGCCGCGTTCTGGGCCGTCGGCTCCTACACCTCGGCGATCCTCACCACCGCCCCCGGCAGCGCCCATCTCGGCGGCTTCGGCTTGCCGTTCGTCATCGGGCTCGCCGCGGCGGTCGTGCTCAGTGCTGCGCTCGCCGTTTTGATCGGCATAGTGACGGTCAACCTGAGGACCGATTACCTGGCGATCGGCACCATCGGCATCGCCGAGATCGTTCGTCTGATTTTGAAGAACGAAGCCTGGCTGACCAACGGCGTGCGCGGCATTCCCGGCATCCCGCGGCCGTTTAGCGACCTGCCGGGCGATCTGCCGGCGCTGCTCTTCCTGGCGGTCGTTGTCGTCGCGCTGCTGGTCGTGTTCGTCGCCATCGAGCGCCTTTACGGCGCGCCCTGGGGTCGGGTGCAGCGTGCATTGCGGGAAAACGAGCTGGCGACCCAGGCGGCCGGCAAGAATGTGCTGCGATTCCGGCTCGAGGCCTTTGTGCTCGGCGCCGCGGTGATGGGGTTGGGCGGCGCGCTGTATGCCCATTTCATCGCCTTCATCAGCCCCGAGGCGTTCGACCCGCTGATAACCACCTTCGTCGTCTGGGTGATGTTGATCGCCGGCGGCAGCGGCAACAACCGCGGCGCGCTGTTGGGCGCCTTCGTTATATGGGGCATTTGGTCGGGTACCGGTTTTCTGACCGATCTGCTGCCGGTCGAAATTCAAACCCGCGCCGGCTCGGCGCGCATTCTTTTAATCGGCATATTGCTGCAAATCATCTTGTTATCGCGGCCGGTGGGTTTAATTCCCGAAACAACGACTGCG
>JBFKGW010000373.1:0-3583 GCA_041633145.1 Alphaproteobacteria bacterium | reverse complement strand
GTGTCGGGTGCGCCGAAGATCCGCGCCATGGAGATTATCGACGAGCTGGAGCGCGAGCGCCGCAGCTTTTACGCCGGCGCGGTCGGTTACTTCGGCGCCAACGGCGACATGGATACCTGCATCGCCCTGCGCACCGCGCTGGTGCGCGACGGCACCATGTACGTGCAGGCCGGCGGCGGCGTGGTCGCCGATTCCGATCCCGAGGCGGAGTATCAGGAAAGCTGCAACAAGGCCAAGGCGCTATTGCGCGCCGCCGCCGAAGCGCAGCGCTACGCCAACACGTCGGGCTAACGCCGCGGTCCGGCGTAGCCCCTGCGGATCGCGCGGGCGCGCGCGTCCAGACTGTCGGCTTCTGCCGTGCGCACCATCAGGCGCAACAACGCCGCATAATTTTCCAATCCCGTCGCCACGTTGGGGTGCTGCGGGCCGAGACCATTCTCGACGATATCGAGCGCCTAGCGGAACATCGGCTCGGCCTCGGCACCACCTTGCCAGATCGCCCACGCCAAGAAGCCGGCTAATACATTGCTCAGCAACCTCGGCACTTATGGTCCTATTTTTTGACCGACGCGATGTAGCCGCGAACGTCGCCGGCAGGCTCGCTGTAGGCCTCGCCGAGCGCGGTTTCGACCCGATCCATGTAGGCCCGCGCCCAGTCGGGCAGCGGATAGTCGATGACGTTCAGGAACTCGAGCGTGCTGGCAAGCTTGATATCGGCGATGTTAGGACCGTTTTTGCCGATCGTGCCGTTATCGCCGATGTAGAAGGCGCGGAACACGTCGAGCGGCCCGGCGATCGCATCTTCGGCGGCTTGGCGCGCCGCTTCTTTTTCCGCGTCGCTGGCGTCGCTGGCGCCAACCTCGCCGGGATAAAGCGGAAAGCCCAGCGCCGGATATGTCGCCCGCGCGACCGGCGGATACAGCGAGCCGACCGCATAGAACATCGCGCTATCGGTCATCGCGCGCTCTTGCGGATCGGTCGGGTAAAGTTGGTCGAGACCATGCAGGTTGCACAGATACTGCATGATCGCACAGCTTTCCCACAAAACGCCTTTCGGCAATTCGTCGCTTTCGAGCTGCGGCGTCAGGTGCGACGGGTTCTTGGCGCTATAGGCTTCGCTGCGGGTCTCGCCGAACACGTTCTCCTCGTCGCAAGCGAGGCCCGCGGCGCGCATGAACACGCGCGCTGTCATATTGTTCACACTTGGCGGAAGTATGCTGAGTTTCATCTGTCTCTCCCTTGGATTCTTGCGCCGTCACACGGCAGGCGCCGGTAAGTCTAGCAAGCAATCGGGTCGGCGACTTTACAAATGTTTATTACCGGTTGCCGGCGTCGAAGCGGGAAATTGCGCAGAAGTTGCCAGCGGAGGGAGGAACCGGATTCAAATCCAAGACAATGTTAAGATAGGTTAACGGTTTCTATTGTAGACTAGCGCTAGAATGGCAGCGCAATCGCCAAATTCTGGGCACTCGATACTGGTGCCGCGCTCGATGAATTCCCTTCCCGACATTTCCGCGACGGACCTGGCGAACCTTCGCCAAGCGTTGCTGTTGTGCCTGCTGCCGCTCATCGCCTTTGCCGCCGCAGCGGCGCCGCTTTCCGGTTGGCTGGTCGACGACGCCGGCATCTCGTTTGCCTATGCACGCAATCTCGCCAACGGCGCCGGATTGGTCTCGCAACCGGGCAAGGATCCGGTCGAGGGATTCTCCAATCCGCTGTGGACGCTGCTGTTCGTCCCGAGCTTCTGGCTGAGTTCGAACGTTCCCCTATGGTCGGCGAAAATTTTGGGACACCTATTAAGCTACGGTGTTTTTTTCTGCGGCTTCCAAATCGTTGTGCGGATCACCCGCTCGGCGCTGTTTGGCGTGCTGGCGATGGTCTTTTTGGCGCTCAACACATCGTTTGTGGTGTGGAACGTGTCGGGCCTCGAAAATCCTCTCTACGCGTTTGAGGTTGTCGCGCTCGCCTATCTCGGCCTGCTAACGTTGGACCGCCTGTCGTGGCGCGTCGCCGTCGCGGCCGGCATTCTGGCCGCCGGCGCGGCGCTCACGCGGCCCGACGGAATTATATTCGCGGCGCTGTGGCCGTCGGCGTTGCTGGTGCGGTCGTTGCGCGATGGGATGCTATCGCCGGCCGTTATCCGATCGGGCGTCGCCTACGCCGTCGCCGCGGCGGTGCCGTTTATCGCTTATAAGGGCACGGCGCTGTTGTATTTCGGCAGCCTGGTGCCCAACACCTTCCATGCCAAAGGATCGCCCGGCCTCGATCGGCTGTGGGCGATCTTGCGTTTGGATGATGTCGTGACCCTCAACGCGTCCGGCCTGCTGGCGGGCCCCTTTGGGTTCTGGTGGCTGTCGCTTGGCCTTTTTCTGGTTGCCCTGGTGATCTGTATCGCCGCCAAACGCGCCGTCACCCCATTGATATATCTGTCGGGCGCGACAGCCCTGGCGTTTTTCGCGTTCGTCTTGCTCCCCGCTGATTGGATGGCCGAGTTCCGCTTCGCCACGCCGTTTCTGGTGCTGTTCTATCCGACATTTTTCTCGTTGCTCTGGGTTGCGGCAAGCGCGCTGCCACAAGCACCGTTAACGACGCAGCAATTCCCGGCGCTTCTGATCGTCGCGCTGCTGGCGGTACCGTCGATCTTTCTGCACCAGGTCAGGCTCGATCGCTTCTACGACGAGCCCGTAGTCTCAATCGACTCGGTTACCGAGCGCTTTGGCACGCGGTTCAACCGGGTGGCGGAAATCCTAGAGGTCGAACAAGGCTCGTTCCTGTTGCCCGACCTGGGCGGCACGCTGTTGCATTCCGATCTGGAAATCTACGACCTGGCGGGATTGGTCGACGCGACGATCGCGCGGACCCTGTGGAAGGATAAGGTGGCTCTGCGCGACTACATCTTCAACGAGGTGAAGCCGACCTTCATCCTCACCTACGCCTATTCGGCGCTCGAGGCCGATCTCGACGCGAGCCCGCAGTTCCGCGAACACTATGTGCCGCTCAGGGAATCGGTCGACAAAATCGCCACCGAACAATCGGGCCGGACGATGTTTTCCGGCGCCTATGTGCGCAAAGACGTGGTCGCAGATCGTCCCGCAGTGCTCGCCCGCGCCCGCGAATATCTCACTGTACAGCCGTAACTTTGTTAACCGGCAGTGTCACCTGCCGCACGATCGTAGTGAGCGGCACGACGGCGAAGCCCCTATCCTTGATATCTGGCAGCCATTCTTCCAACGCATCGAGGGTAGCGTCGCGGGGATGACCGATCACGATGGCAAAGCCGGTGGCTTGCGCCAGTTCTTCGGCGCGCACCAATGCCGTCCACACCGCAATCGGCGACGGGTCGTGGTCGATGAAGATGTCCCGTTCGACCGCCGGAACGCCGAACGCGCGGGCCACTTCGAGTCCTTTGGTGTCGCTGGTGGTGCGGCTGTCGAGGTACATCAGGCCGCGCCGCTTGAGCGCCGCCATCACCGGCGCCAGCGCTTCTGGATCGCTGGTCAACTTGCTGCCCATGTGGTTGTTGACGCCGACATAGCCATCGAAGCGCGACAGCGCCCAGCGGAATCGGCGCATGATTTCGTCC
>JBFKGW010000372.1:0-3622 GCA_041633145.1 Alphaproteobacteria bacterium | reverse complement strand
TACGTAGCAATAATTCCGACGCGGCCGGATTGGTCATGCCATAGCCGAAGCCGATGATCAGCGACCCCACGGCGATCGTGACCAGCGAGGGGATCACCGCCAGACCGGCGCCGAGGCTGCAAAACAGCAGGCTTGCCTGGCTCACCCGGATCGGCCCCCAGCGGCGCAGTTGAAAGCCGGCTACCGTCGACATCACCGCGGCGCCGAAATAGATCAGGCTGACCTGGAAGCCGACCAGTTCGGCCGACACGCCGAGGCCGGCGGCGACGTCGGGCGCGATGGCGGCGAGCGATAAGGTAGTGAAGGTGGCGAGCACCTGAACCGCGATGGTGACCAGCAGGATCAGCCACAGCCCGGCTCTCGATCCGCCAGTTTCGTCAAGCTCTACCATCGCCGCGCGCCCGTCCTCCCGCGACCGCCATAGCGGCCCGGCGCACCGTCTGCAACCTTATGTGTGGAATTGCGGCGCGGGACAGCCGGCGGAAAACGCTTTAGGCCGCACGTTTCCTCATAAACCGATAACCGGCGAGCAGAATGACGGCGCCGATCACCGCCAAGATGATGCTGCCGATATTGATGCCGGTCACGCTTCCCAAGCCAATAATGCCGCCGATGAAACCGCCGATGACGCCGCCGGCGATGCCGATCAATCCAGTCACGATAAAACCGCCGGGATCGTCACCCGGCATGATGACTTTTGCGATTATGCCGGCAATGAGACCCAACACGATCCAGGAAATGATGCCCATCTTTTCCCCCATCAATTCACACGCGATGATACGCGACAGTCACCAGGTTAGGCGAGCGATGAGAGTCACGTCAAAGCAGAGTGACTGCTAACCGCAGCTAGCGGTTTGAGCCGCGTTTCGCTTGACGGCGGGTTTTCACCCACACAAAATCTCTTTCATGGATGTGAAGAAAGACGTCAAAACTGCCGGGCGAACGCTCAGCCTGTTCGAGGCCTTCTACCAGCGCAAGGCGCCGATGACCTTGACCCAGCTGGCGAGCGCGCTCGATGCGCCGATCAGTAGCTGCCATGGGTTGGTGCGCACCTTGAGCGCGCGCGGGTACCTCTATACCTCGGAACAGACCCGCTCGATCTATCCGACCAAACGCCTGTTCGAAGTGGCCCGCGAAATCGCCGACCACGACCCCATCCTCGAAAGCGTCGGGCCGATTCTGTCCGACCTGCGCGATACCACGGGCGAGACCGTGTTGTTGGGCCGCCGCCAAGACGATGGTGTGCTTTATCTCGAAGTCATCGAAGGCAGCCACACCGTGCGCTATTCGGCGCGCAGCGGCGACATCAAGCCGCTGCATTCCAGCGCCATCGGTAAGGCCTTGCTCGGCCGCCTCGATCGGGCCGCTTTGGCCGACACCCTGGCGCGCCTCGACATGGCTCGCTACACCCCCAACACCATTGTCGACAAAGCCGCGCTGCAAGAGGATCTGCGAGCCAGCCAGCAGCGCGGCACTTTCATTACCCGCGGCGAGAATGTCGCCGACGTCATGGCGATCGCGATCACTGCCGCGGTCAATGGCGAAGTGCTCGGCGTCGCCGTCGCCGGTCCGTTGTCGCGCATGGAAGAGAACGAAGCGAGCCACACCGCATATCTTTTGGCAGCGCGTGAATCCCTCGAAGCGCTCGGTGGCGCGTCGGCGCAACCAACCGCCGCCACCGGCTAACAAGAACCAGGTAGAGGCGTGTAGCGAATGACCCTGACCCAACCGTCCCCCTTGCCGGCAACCGACCCCAACGATTGGCGCGACGCGGTCTACGAGGTCTTTCGCGCCAACGCCATCCGCCAGGTGGTCTACGTGCCCGACGCCGGACACACGCGGCTGATCGACCGCTGCCATGCCGATCCCGACATGCACGCCGTGGTGCTGACCACCGAAGAAGAAGGGGTCGCGCATTTGGCCGGCGCCTGGCTCGGCGGCGACCGCGGAGCGTTACTGATGCAGTCGAGCGGCGTTGGCAATTGCGTCAATATGTTCTCGCTGATCGCGGCGTGCCGCATGCCGCTGGTCACGCTGGTGACCATGCGCGGCGAATGGGGCGAGTTCAATCCGTGGCAGATCCCGATGGGCCAGACGACGCCCGAGGTGTTGCGGTTGTCGGGCTTGATCGTGCAGCGCGTCGACCAGCCCGCCGAAGTGGCCGAGACGGTCGACGCGGCGCTGCGCATCGCCTTCGACGGCTCCCATGGCGTCGCTGTCCTGCTGTCGCAGCGGCTGATCGGCCGCAAAGACTTTACCGGCGAGGGCTGAGATGAGTATCGGCAACCTAAAATTGGAACGCCGCGAGGCCGTCGCCCGCCTGCTCACCGACCGCGGCGAATTGCTGGTGGTCGCCGGGCTCGGCTCGGCGACCTACGACTGCGCGGCGGCCGGTGACGACCCGCGCAATTTTTATCTGTGGGGCGCCATGGGCGGCACCGCACCGGTCGCCTTTGGGCTCGCGCTGGCGCAGCCGGACAAACCGGTTCTCGGGATCACCGGCGACGGCGATATTTTGATGGGGCTGGGCGCGCTGTCGACGATCGGCGCGCAGGCGCCGGCCAATCTGTCGATCGTCGTCCTCGACAACGAGATGTACGGCGAGACCGGCGCGCAAGCCAGCGCCACCGCTTACGGCACCGATCTCACCGCAATCGCGCGGGCCAGTGGCATGAACACGGTCGACGAGATCACCGACATGGCCGGCGTCGACGCCCTGGCGGCGCGACTGCACGCCGGCGACGGACCGCTGTTCGCCACGATCAAGATCGCGCCGGGCGAGGCCGCAAAGGTCTTGCCGTCGCGCGACGGCGCCTATCTGCGCAGCCGCTTTCGCGAAGCGGTGCTCGGCGAGGCGCCTTAACGATCACCATACGGGAGGGAGCAATGGCACAAAAGGTTGGCATTCTCGGCCTCGGTCTCATCGGCCGCTTGACCGCGGAGTTGATTATGCCCCACGGCTACGAGTGTTACGCCGTGCGGCGGCCGAGCACCGAAGATTTTCCCGACATGGGCGGCAAGCTGGTCGATACGCCGCGCGAACTGGCCGAAGTCTCCGACATTCTTTTATCGGCGTTGCCGACGGTCGAGTCCGCGCGCGAGACCTTCTACGGCGACAAAGGCGTGATCGCCGGCGCCCACGACGGGCTGATCATCGTCGAGATGAACACCTTCCCAGTCGCCATCAAGGAAGAGCTCAAGGCGGAGATCGAAGGCACGCCGGCCAGGATCATCGACTGCCCGATCAGCGGCACCCAGCCGGTGATCCGCGCCGGCAAGGGCGTCATCATGATGAGCGGCGACGAGGACACCTGCGAGCAGGTCAAGCCGATGCTGGAGCACGTCGCGCCGAAGACGTTCTATGTCGGCGAATACGGCACCGGCATCAAACTCAAACTGATGATCAACTTCATGGTCGGCGCCAATACTGTGGCGCTCGCCGAAGGCATGCTGTTCGGCGCCCAGATGGGCCTCGACTCGCAGACCATGCTCGACGTGGTCGGCCCCAGTGCCGCCGGCTCGACCGTGTTCGGCATGCGCGCCGGCATCATCGCCGAGCGCCAGTGGCAACCCTGCGCGGGCCCCAGCAAACTATTATGGAAGGACCTCGACATCGTCGAGG
>JBFKGW010000371.1:0-3632 GCA_041633145.1 Alphaproteobacteria bacterium | reverse complement strand
TGGGACGCCGACCCCGACGAGGAGCGCAAGCCCGAAAACGTGATACCGCGCCTCAAACGCATGCTGGGCGATATCGAGTTCGAGATCGTCTGGACCTCGGTCTACACCTTCACCTGCCGGCGCATGGAACGCTACCGCCACGGCCGCATCTTCTTCGTCGGCGACAGTGCCCATGTGGTCTCGCCGTTTGGTGCGCGCGGCGGCAATGGCGGATTGCAAGACGCCGATAATCTGGTGTGGAAACTGGCACTGGTGACCGAGGGCAACGCGCCGGAAGTGCTGCTCGACAGCTACGATGCCGAGCGCATTCCGGCGACCGACGAGAATATTCTCAATTCGACCCGCAGCACCGATTTCATGACGCCCAAGAGCAAGGTCAGCCAGACCTTTCGCGACGCGGTTCTCGACCTGGCGCGGCATCACGAATTTGCCCGCCGGCTGGTCAACAGCGGACGCCTTTCGATGCCAGCGACCTATTGGGAGTCGCCGCTCAACACCGCCGACGCCGATCCGTTCGAGCACGGCCCGCCGCCCGGCGCACCGGCGATCGACGCGCCAGTGTCGAGCCCTGATGAGCCCGACGCGCGGCGCTGGCTGATCGACGAGCTAGGCAACGAGTTCGTGCTGGTGGCCTTCGACGACGGTGAAACCGATTGGCAGCGTCTGCAATCAGACCTGGCCGAGATGCAGCCGGCGGTGCGCCTGTTGCGCATCCATCGCCGCGGTGAGGCCGATGGTTCGGCGGCGGTGGTCGATCAGTGGGGCATCGCCGCCCATCGCTACGACGGCGCGTCGGGGACCGGGTATTTATTGCGCCCCGACCAGCATGTCGCCGCTCGCTGGCGGGCGTGCCGGACCGAAGCTATCAGCGCCGCCCTCGATAGGGTGGTAGCCAAACACTGAGGAGACAGGCCGTGCCGGCAGACTTGCGAACCCAATTGGGACTGGACGCGCCCGACGATTTTTACCAGGCGTTGATCGAGGCCCACGACGGCCTGAGCGACGAGCAAAGCGAGCTGCTTAACGCCAAGCTGGTGCTACTGTTGGCCAATCATATCGGCGACGGCGGCATCCTCGCCGAGGCGCTGGCCGCCGCACGGGAGGGAATAGCACCTACAGCCGGGCCGGGCGCGTGAGCCCCTCTCCCGCCGGGAGAGGGTTAGGCGCGAGCCAAAATTGAAATCGGAGTTACCGTTTTCCGGTTATCCCTGCAGCTCGCGCCACAGCACCTTGTCGCGCGCGGCGGTCCAGATGCGCGGATGGTCGAGGCCGCCGG
Organism: Alphaproteobacteria bacterium; assembly: GCA_041633145.1. Taxonomy (GTDB): domain Bacteria; phylum Pseudomonadota; class Alphaproteobacteria; order UBA6615; family UBA6615; genus JBFKGW01. Next base: position 2,356 of record JBFKGW010000371.1, on the reverse strand, counting down.
CCTCGTCATAGGCGCGGCCGACATTGAACGGAATACAGTGCTCGTAGATCGCCCAGTCGCCGTATTTCGGCGTCATTTGCTTGTAGGCGCGGTCGAAGGTTTGCTTCAACGATAACTTGTTCTTGACGCCGTACTTGGCGTGGCGGAACAGGTCGCGCACGAAGCCTTCGGTCTGATCGAACGCGGCTTGGCACTGCTTGGGGGTCTTGGTCGCTGGACCGCGACCGGGAATCAGTTTGCGCGGCTTGAGCGCGCGCAGATATTTCAAAGTATCCGGCCAGTCGCTCAGATGGGCATCGCCGCAATAGAGCGCCGCGTGGGCTTCGACCAGGTCGCCGGCGAACAGGATGCGCTCCTTGGGCAGCCAAATGATGGTGTCGCCCTTGGTGTGGCCGCGGCCGGGATGGATGATGCGGACCTCGCGCTTGCCCAGCCACAGGGTCATCTCGCGCTTGAAGGTAATGGTCGGCCAGGTTAGGCCGGGCACCGTCTCGATCGCCTCGAACAGGCGCGGAAACCGGTCGGCTTCCGACTTGAAATCCTGCGCGCCGCGTTCGGCGATCAGCTCGCGGGTCGCCTCGCTGGTGATGATCTCGTCGGCACCGAAGCCCGACGCGCCGAGCGCGCGCACCGCGTGATAGTGGCTGAGCACGACATACTTGATCGGCTTCTTGGTGACCCGGCGGATGCGCTTGACGATGCGTTGCGCCATCACCGGGGTCGCCTGGGCGTCGAACACCAGCACCTCATGGTCGCCGACGATCACGCCGGTGTTGGGATCGCCCTCGGCGGTGCAGGCAAATACGCCGTCGGCGAGCTTGTCGAAGGTAACTTTTTTCGGCGCCAGATCGGCGGCGCTGGCGAAGGCCTTGGCCATGGCTCGGCTCTCTCTTCCCTGGTGACAACTCGAGCCTATGACTTGCCCGCGCGGGCAGCGAAACTCAAGATAATTTTGTCGGTCGGCGAAGTGCAGAACCAATGCGGACCAGGTTCAAGCGTGGAGCGGGACGGAGTACAGCGCGAGCCTACCGTCGCGCAGCCGGGAGGACCGGCAGTTTATTCGGTCGAGTACGTGCTGCCTAGGCGACCGGAGTACGATTTAAATTCTGGAGGGATCTATCCGTCTGCGCCTACGCCCCCGCAGCGACGACGTCGTCGTCGATATATTCCTCGTCCTCGGCACCTTCGTCGGGTAGCGTATCGCGGGTATTCTCCATGCTGGCGCCGTCGAGATTGGCGCCGTCGAGAATCGTGCCAACCATAATCGCCTCGTCGAGGTTCGCCTCTTTGAGGTTTGCGTTGGTGAAGTTGGCTTTGGTCAGATTGGCGCCGGTCAGGCGCGCGTTGCCGAGGTCGGCACCGACCAGGTTGGCGCCCGACAGGTCCGCGCCTGTCAAATTGGCCGGCCACAGGCGGCCGTTGTCCTTGTTTTTCGCCTCCTTGAGAAAGATCGCGATCAGCCGTGCGCGGGCCAGATTGGCCGAACGAAGGTCGGCGCGCTCCAACGTCGCGCCTTGCAGGATGGCCTCAGACAAGTCGGCACCGGTCAGCAAGATCTCGGTCATGTCGGTCATGATGAAGCTGCTGCCGCGCAGGTTGGCGCCGCTCATTCGCGTGGTCTTCAGCACCGCGCCGTTCAACTCCATACCCGGTAAATCGATGCGCTCGAGATCGGCCTTGGTCAGGTCGGCCCGCTCGCCGTCTTGGCCGTCGCTGTCGATCCATTCGAAGTGCCGTTTCAGAATATCCTGAATGTTTTTCGGGAAATCGGTCGCCGGCCGCGAGATTTTCGCGCCCTCCAGTTTGGCGTTGGCGAGATCGACCCCCTCGAGGACGGCGTTTTCGAGGTCGGCGCCGGACAAATCTGTTTCCTCCAGCACCGCCCCAGTCAGGTCGGCGCCGACCAGGCTCGCGCCGTTCAGATTGGCCTGGGACAGGTTGGCGCCGCGCAGATTGACCCCTTCCATATTGGCGTTATGCAGCTGGCTCGAGGTCAGATTGGCGCCCGACATATTGGCTTGGCGCATACTGCTCTCGACCATCGACGACCCGGTCAGATCAGCGCCCGAAATGTTGGCGTGGTCGAGGTTGGCATAATCGAGAATGGCATTATCGATACCGTTTCGTTCTGGTTCGGCGCCCAGCAGTAAGGCGCCGCCACGCAGATCGGTGCCGACCAGGCTGGCATTTTCGAGTTTCACGCCGCGCATGTGAGCGCCGCGCATGTCGGCTTCGTCGAGTTTGGCGTGGGTGAGATCGGCGCCGTTCAGCATTGCTGAAAACAGGTCGGCGCCAACGAGTTCGGCGTAGCGCATCGAACAGCCGGTGAAATTGGTGCCCGCCATTTTCGCCCGGC
>JBFKGW010000370.1:0-3643 GCA_041633145.1 Alphaproteobacteria bacterium | reverse complement strand
GGCCGGCATCTTTCTCGGCCTGTTGTTCTTCAAGCCGCAATTTGCGGTCCCGCTCACCGGCCTGTTCCTGTTGTCCGGCCGCTGGCGGAATTGCCGTTCCGGCTATCCTACGCGGTGCACACCCTGGCGCTGGTCGCCGCGCTGGCGCTAGCCTGCGTGCTGATCCAGCGCATCTACCCCAGCCTGATCGCAAGCCCGTTCCTGCTGTTTTTTCTGACGCTGACCGCCTATCCGATCATCCGTTCCGTGATGGGCGCGCAGAACACGGCGCTCTCGCTCCTGCTGATCGTCTTGTGCTGGTACAGCGTCCTGCACAACCGGCACTATCAGGCCGGCATCTTTCTCGGCCTGTTGTTCTTCAAGCCGCAATTTGCGGTCCCGCTCACCGGCCTGTTCCTGTTGTCCGGCCGCTGGCGGGTGTGGCTGACCGCCGCCGCCACCGCGATCGTTCTGTTTGCACTGAGCACGGCGATTATGGGGCCGGCCTGGTTTGCCGATTGGCTGGATATGGCGAGGACGTTTTCCCGCTTCGACGTTCAGGTCAATTTTGGCGAGCTGGTGTCCTGGCAGGGGTTTTTGCAGGCGCTGTTCGGCGACGGCAACGGCGTCGCCGTCGGGCTCGGCTGGATCCTTAGTACGGCCACCGTTCTGGGCGTTTCCTGGGTCTGGTTCGCCGGCGGACGCCAAGCGGACTTCAACGCGCAAATCGGCCTGGCCAGCGTTTGTATCGTGCTGATCTCGCCGCACACCCTGTACTACGACAGCGGCATCGCCTTGATCGCCTTTATTGCCGTCCTGAGCCGCTTCGGCGCGTTAAACCCGGGCCTCATATTGGGCGTTTGGGCGGCCGGCTATTTGCAATTATTATCACCGCTACTGGGATTCAGCTTGTCGTTCTTGCCGCTGGTGCTCATTCTGATCTTGGCGGCCATGTATCTCTGGCCACATGCGATTAAAAGATCGGAGGTGCAAGCGGCCTGATCGAAGCTGCCATAAGAACAATAGGCAGCAGTCAATAAATGGGGGAGGTCAGCATGACCGCGAAAGAGTTCCGCCTGGAAGAGGCGACAATCGACGACTTGCACGCGGCGATCAAAGCCGGTCAGACCACGGTCGTCGAGGTAGTGCAGCACTATATCGACCGGGTCCGCGCCTATAACGGCGTCGCCAGCATGCTGGTCACCGAAGACGGCATGCCGGTGTCCGAGGTGCCGGGCGTCGCGCGCGGCGGCGCGCCCATTACGTTTCCCACCGAAACCATCAAGGCGTCGGAAATGCTGCCCGATCTCGATAAGTATAAGGGCCCGCCGCTGGAATTTGGCCGCATGGAGCCCACGGCGTCTAAACCGGAAGTGAGCCAGCAGTTCGGCATGATCGCCGGTATTCCCAGCGCGGGACAGGTCAATGCGCTGGCGACGCTGAATATTCGCGGCGAGCGCTCGGTCACCTGCTGGGGCGAGTACGACAAGCATCCCGACGACGGCCCGTTGCCGGCGGGCGCGCCGCCAGTCTGCGAGATGTTCCGCCGACAGCCCGACGCACTCGAACGCGCCGCCGAGCTCGACGCGGAATATGGGACCAATCCCGACCTCGAGGCGATGCCCATGTACGGCGTCGTGTTCTCGTTCAAGGATCCGTTCGACACCAAGGACATGCGCTCGACCGGCGGCGGCGACGCCGCCTACGATATGGATTTTCCGGCGCGTGACCACGTGCTGGTCGAACAGCTACGCAACAAGGGCGCGATCATTTTCGCCAAGGCGGTGTGCACCGAGTATAACGGGCGCGCCGGCGATCCCGGTGGCCGTCACACGCCTGACCAGGTACTACCCTCGGTGCTCGGCTATCAGCGCAGCTCTTGGGCCGGCAACCCGTCCAACCCCTACGACACCACGCGGTCGGCGTCGCTGGGCTCCAGTTCGGGTTCGGCCCTGTCGGTCAGCACCAACCTGGTGATGGCGAGCTTGGGCGAAGAGACGCGGGCCTCGACCCGCGGCCCGGCCAACCACAATTCGGTAGCGTTGATTCTGCCGCACAAGGCGATGCTGGGCTTCGATGGTGGCGCCATCGGCGCCGACATTTACTGCGACCGCAGCGGTGTGCTCTGCCGCACTCTCGCCGACTGCGCCAAGGTGCTCGACGCGCTGAAAGACCCTGAGGTGGGGTACTACGACCCGCGCGATCCCTACACCACGGTGCCGCGCTCGTCGGTGCTCGATACGCCGTATGCGAGCCATGTCGGCGCCACCGGCGCTGCCGGATCGCTCGCCGGGGTGCGCCTCGGCGTTGTGCGCGAGTCTCTCGTCTATCCACCGGATTCGAAAACCGAGGAACCGATCGTCACCGCGGCTTGCGAGGAGATCAAGACGGTGCTGGGCGGGCATCTCGGCGCGACCCTGGTCGAATCGTCCGACCCGCTGTGGACGCCCGACCCCGATATAAAACAGATGACAACCGATTTCCGCCGGGCACTGGCCTATCTGCTGCCGGTGTTCATGCCCGATATTTTGTTCCGTTTAACGCCCAGCGGCGAACCGGTGTTTCCTGACTTCGCGGCGGCGATCAGGCCGACCGAATTCCTGCCCGGCAAGGTTTTCGGCTCCGGCGACATGGACCCGATCGATTACATGCTCGAGATGTCCGAGGGGCGGATCGAGCCGCCGTCAAACTTGGATATCGCCACCATCCAGCAGCAGGAGCTGTCGACCACCTTTCGTTTCCACATCAGCCAGTACCTGTCGCGCCGCGCTGCCGACTGGCAGGCCGCCGGTTTCGACGAAACGCTTACCGATTGGGCGGCACTCAATGCACGCTCGAAATTCTGGGGTGACGACCAGCGCGCCGCGTTCAGGAATTGGCAGGAGGTCAGCGACCCGCGCAACCCGCTTGACGGCCGCCAGGGTGTCAACGAGCGCATCATGCTGCGCGAGTTGCTGCGCCGGGTCGACATGATGGTGATCTTAGAAAACAAGCTCGACGCCCTGGTGCGCCTCCACTCGCCGTGGCCGCCGGGGATTATCGGCGGACCGCATCAATATGACATTCCCCACAATCTGCGGCCCGAGAGCTTATACGGGCCAAACGCCGGCCTGACCGAAGTGCTGATCCCGGCGGGATATGTCGACACGGCCTACGACCCGGTGTTCGCGCTCACCGAAGACGGCTCCAAATACATCTCCGCGCCATCGCATACGCCGACCAAACTGGCCGCGCCCGGCCTGCCGTTCTCACTGGTGTTCCGCACCGAGCCCGGCAAGGAGGATAGTCTGCTCAAGATCGCGTCGGCTTACGAAGCCGCCTCGCAGCGGCGCGTGCCGCCGCCCGATTTCGGCCCGTTGCCGGGATAGGGCTATGTCTCAAGCGCGAGCCGAACGACGACTTGCTGCGATCCTCGCGGCAGACGTCGTCGGATACTCGCGCCTCATGCGGGAAGACGAAGAGGGAACGCTGGCCAGGTTAAAGGAACTTCGCCGCGACCTGTTCGATCCCAAAATCGCCGAATATCGCGGCCGTGTGGTGAAAACGACCGGCGACGGCATTCTCCTCGAATTTCCCAGCGCGGTGGACGCAGTGCAGCACGCAATCGATGTGCAAGCGGCGTTAAAACGACGAAACGATGCTGTGCCGACAGAACAACGAATGG
>JBFKGW010000369.1:0-3655 GCA_041633145.1 Alphaproteobacteria bacterium | reverse complement strand
AGATCGTTGGCTTCCCGCAACTGGGCATCGTCGGCGACCCGGGCACCGAGGCGCTGTTGCGCGAGGCGATGGCGCGCGGCGCCGACGTGGTCGGCGGCATGCCGTTCAACGAGGCGAGCTCGGCCGACAGCCGCGAGCATATCCGTCTCGCTTTTGATATTGCTCGCGACCACGACGCCGATGTCGATATGCATATCGACGAAACCGACGACCCGGCCGCCCGCACGCTGGAGATGCTGTGCGAAGCGACCATCGAGAACGGCTGGCAGGGCCGGGTCACCGCCGGCCACACCTGCGCGCTCGCCGCCTACGACGACGCCTATGCCGACCAGGTGATCGACCTGGTCGCCGCGGCGCAGATTCACATGATCACCAACCCGGCAACCAACTTGATGCTGCAGGGCCGCGACGACCCCCATCCCAAGCGCCGCGGCATCACCCGGGTCAAGGAGCTGCTCGCGGCCGGCGTCAACGTCGCGTTCGGCCAGGACAATCTGGGCGACATGTTCTACCCGTTTGGCCGCGACGACCCGCTGGAGCTGGCCTGGCTCGCCGCCCACGCCGCCCATATGAGCCAGCCCGACGAGATCGAGGCGGTGTTCGCGATGGCGACGACGGGCGGCGCGCGGGTACTCGGCCTGTCCGACTACGGTACCGCACCGGGCTGCGCCGGCGATTTGGTGATCCTCGACGCCCGCTCCGCCGCCGAGGCGATCACCGCCAAGGCCAACCGCGCCTACGTCATCAAACGCGGCCGCGTGGTCGCCGAGACCGCGACCCGCACGACGCTGCATCTGCCGACGGCGACTGCTTGATATAGGCTGAGGCGGCAGCGCGCCGGTTCGTCCGCTCGAGCGTGATGCGTGAAGGTCGGATCGCGATCGCTCAGGCTGGCAGCGGTGGTCGCTCCCCCCGACGCCCAACATCAACCGTCATACTCGCGCTTGACTCGAGCATGACGATCGGGGGCGCCATCGATGGCGCCACGCGCCCGGCGCTCGCAAGTCTCCGCCGACCGGCACACCGATGATCAACGCAAACATCATCCCCGCCCTAGCCGGAACTGGGTGAGAGGGCACGCGCGAAAGACGAGCCGGACGCGCCCTCACCCGTCGAGTGGGGTGTCGTCGCGCGGCGCAAGCGGCGGGCTGTAGAGCACCAAGAGCTTGAGCGGCACATCGCCGCAATTGACGATCAGATGGTCGACCCGGGGTGGGATTGTGACAGTCGCGCCGACGCCGCAACGTACCGGCGGATCGTCGTCGAAGGTCACTTCCATCTCGCCTTCGAGCACGTAGCAGACCTGCGCTTCGGTTTCGTGACGGTGCCGTTCGGCGCGGCCGCCGGGCTCTAACGTGCCGTGGATCAGCTCGAAGGCGCCGCAGAAGTCCCGGTCGACCAGGCGCCGGTTGACCGTGCCGCTATGGCCGGGCGGGCCGTATCGGGGATAATCATCAAGATTTCGGATCGCGCCAGTCATCGTCATTTCTTGCCTATCCTTTCCAGCACCGCCGCCTGAAGGGCGCGGGTATCCGGGTCGCTCATATTGAGCAGCACCTGATCCTGCTCGAGCGTTGCCGTATCGGGGCCGGCGGTTATCCGGTTGATCGACTCTTTCACCATCTGCTGGGCCACCCGCGGCTTGTCGACGATCTCTTGCGCCATTTCCAGCGCGGCCGCCTGCGCGTCGTCGGCGACCGCTTCGCACAGACCCCAGGCCAGCGCCGTCTCAGCGTCGACCTGGCGGCACAAAGCGGCGATCAGCTTGGCCCTCTGCGGGCCGATCAGCCGCACCAGCCGCGGCAGGGTGCCCCAGGAATAGGTGATGCCAAGCTCGACCTCGGGCGCGCGCAGCCAGGCGTCGCGCCCAAACACGCGAAAGTCGCAGGCGACGGCGAGCGAGAGGCCGCCGCCGATGGCGAACCCCTCGATGGCGGCGATGGTGAGCTGCGGCAGCGCCTGCCACGCCTTGCACATCTCGAGGCCGAGGCGGATGTGGCGGCGCGCCTCGGCCAGCGGCAAGTTCTGAGCGAAGGAATTAGCTTCGGAAATATCGTTGCCGGCGCTGAACACCCCGCCGGCGCCGGTCAGCACCACCGCGCCCAAATCGGTGCGACCGGCGAGGTCGTGCGCGGTCTCGGTCAGCGCCCGCTTGAGTTCAGCCGACAGCGCGTTGCGCTTGGCCGGCCGGTTGAGGGTGACCACCGCAACCCCTGTCGCCGGTTCGCTCACCGTGACGACATTGTCTACCATCTCCCGTTCCTCCCCGTTTTAGGGGCAAGTATAGGCAGGGCCGGTTTCGGCCAAAAGCCGGCATGTAGTGCTGGCAAAAAATCCGCAAATAAAGCTATTCGTCAGATGCTCTTTTCGAAATATCGGACTTCCTTTTCAGTGGGAATCAAAGTTGCACGCCCGACTTCGGTGAAGCCCATTCGGGCATGAAACGCATCGGAACCCGGGTTTGGCGGCACCAGGTTCACCTCACAGACAATTCTATCGTGATCCGCCGCTTGCGCGCGCCGAAATAGATCGCGGTACATACGGCTGGCCAATCCTTTGCCTCTATCGACACCAGAGACAATGATCCGGTCGACATAGACAAATCGGGAAAGACGGTCGCTAAACCACTTGAAATTTGCGCTATCGTAATTGGCATCTTGATCGAGGGCGATGAGTAGCGCCGACGCTCGCGGAATGCACGTCGCACAGAATGCTTCGCTGGTTAATTTAGACCACTCGGCGGACATTAAGGGTGATGTTGCGCTGGCATTGGCATTGTTGAGTTCCAGCAATGCGGCCTGGGTCGCTTCACATTGTGCGGAGATCAGTTCGATCTCTGGGACGTCCATTTTTTCTCAGCGGTCATTGCGGGTGCGGATAGCGACATCTCCACAGCCGTCTGGTTTGAGTCAATCGCGAATTTTTTCAGCCGGTTCGGCAACCGTGCTGAAATAACCGATTGTGGCTAAATCCAGTCGCCAGCGCCGGTCATCGATACGACAAATCGTCAGCAAACCCGCTTTATCTTTGCGTGTCTTGACCTTTGCCGGCGCGCCATTCCCACGGCATCTGAAAGGTGCCCTGCCACAAGCCGTACTTTTTGTCGCGCGCGCTGTCTTCGTCGGCCACATAGTCCGCCGATTCCGCGCGATACGCGACCGCGTTACCGCTGCGCACCATGGCCGATGAAACATCAAGACCATCGGCGGAACAGCGACTGACGTCGCCACCTTCAGGGTCGGTATCCAGGCGATCGCATTGCACGCGAACACCGACCGTCAAGCCGATCAGCGCCCGACGGGAATTCTGGCCGCAGGCGACTTGTTGCCCGTCCACCTGACAAATCTGGCCGAGTTCCGGCGCATCGATGCCGTGCAGCCGAATGCGCCTGATTCCCAGCCGGAACGAGTCGCCGTCGATGATACTGGCCGGGATGACGAACCCTTCTGTACGTGCCAGCGAAGGAGGCCGTGCGGCGGTTTGCGCGGCGACAGTTGATTCACTTTCCGCTTCTGGAGGTGGCGGCTGTTGGCTCTGATTTTCGGTTTCCTCGGCTGACGCGCGATCGTCCGACAAAGCATCCGAACTTGTCGCGCCGGCGTCGTCGGGCGACAGTGACACCGGCGGCGAGAGCGGCTGTTCTGCGACTGTGGGT
>JBFKGW010000368.1:0-3658 GCA_041633145.1 Alphaproteobacteria bacterium | reverse complement strand
GGGTTGGGGTGAAGAGAAATATTTCATCTACAACACCTCATCCTGAGCCTGTCGAAGGATCGAGGCGTTGTGAGCCTCATACTTCGACAAGCTCAGTATGAGGCTTTTTATCCCCTCACCCGGCTCGCTAGCGCTCGCCACCCTCTCCCGTGGGGAGAGGGGTTGGGGTGAGGGGGTAAGTTGGTTCCGAGCTTGCTCGGTTTCTCCGTAAACCCTCACCCGGCTCGCTAGCGCTCGCCACCCTCTCCCTGAGGGAGAGGGTAACTATTCGTCAGGTTTGTCGCGCGACAACGGCATGCGTTAGAATTCTCGCGATCGCGACGAATTCAGGGGAAGGTAAATCGCAATGGCTCGGCTGAACAACTACACCCCGCACGGCGTCATTCCGGCGACCCTGCTGGCGTTCGACGAAGACTTCGCCATCGACGAGGCGGAGACCCGCCGCCACCTGTCCTTCGTCGCCGATACAGTCGGCATCACCGCGATCACCGTCAACGGCCATTCCTCGGAGGTGCACGCCTGTAGCTTCGACGAACAGGCGCGCCTGCTCGACATCGCCGGCGACGAAATCGGCGACCGGGTGCCGCTGATCAACGGCGTCTACGCCGACGGCAGCCTGGAAGCCGCGCGCATCGCCCGCATGGCCGAGGCCGGCGGCGCCTCGGCGCTGCTCTGCTTCCCGCCCCATTCGCTGCGCATGGGCGGCGTGCGCCACCGCCCGGAGATGGCGCGCGCCCACTTCGAGACCATTGCCGCGGCCACCGACCTGCCGCTGATCATCTTCCAGTACGCCGACGAGACCGCCTACGCGCTCGACACCCTGGTCGAGCTCGCCGAGGACATTCCCACGGTCGCCGCGGTCAAGGACTGGTCGCCGGCGCAGACCCACGAGCGCCACGTGCGCGTGCTGCAAGAGCTGCCGCGCCCGGTCAACGTGTTGTCGACCAACTCGGCGTGGCTGCTGTCGTCGCTGGTGATGGGCGCCAACGGCCTGTTGTCGGGCGCCGGCTCGGTGATCGCCGATCTGCAGGTGGCGCTGTTCGACGCCGTTCAGGCCGACGACCTGGCGCGCGCCAAGGCGCTGGCCGAGCGCATCTGGCTCACCTCCGAGGTGTTCTACGCCGACCCGTTCGGCGACATGCACAACCGCATGAAGGAAGCGCTGGTGCTGCTCGGCCGCCAGGAGCGCGCCGTGGTGCGGCCGCCGCTGGTCAAGCTGTCGGCGACCGAGATCGCCCGCATCGCCGAAGCGCTCGACGCCGCCGGCCTGCGCAAAGAGGGCGCCGCCGGCCTACAAGCCCCCCGCGCCGCGGCGGAGTAGACGCCGCGTTGTTCCTGTCGCCGTCGCCGGCCGCGCCGCGCCTCAACTGAGCTCGTTAAAAAAGGGGGCAGAATGTACGACGGTCCGATCATCGATAGCCATCACCATCTCTGGCACTGGCAGAAATATCCCTGGCTGGCGGCGCCGATGACGCCGAAGATGTACGGCGACGATTACAGCGGCCTGCGCCAGGACTATCTGGTGGCGGATCTACTTAACGATTTCGGCGACAACAACGTGGTCAAGTCGGTGCACGTCCAGGCCAACTACGATCCGGCGAAGCCGGTCGAGGAGACCGCCTGGCTGCAAGAGGTCGCGGATCAGGCGGGCTTTCCCCACGCCATCGTCGGCCACGCCATCATGACCGATTCGGATGTCGAGCAGGTCCTGGAAGGTCACATGGCCTTCGCCAACACCCGCGGGGTGCGCCACCAGCTGCATTACTGGGCGGGCGAGCCCTTGCGCTGCCGCGCCGACCGGCCCGATCTCTGCCTGACCGACGAATTCCAGCGCGGCATCGCGCTATTGCAAAAATATGATCTCCATTTCGAGGTGCAGGGCTTCGCCCACCAGTTCGTCCATTTCGCCGAACTGGCGCGCAACCACCCCGAAACCGATTTCTGTCTGGTCCATGGCGGCATGTTGACCGCCGACGATCCGGCGACCGTCGAAGCGTGGCAGGACGGGCTTGAGCATCTGGCGCCGTTGCCCAACATGTCGATCAAATGCTCGGGCCTCAACTTTTTCACCGCGACCTGCGATGTCGGCCACATGACCATCGTCCTCGACCATGTGATCGACCGGTTCGGCGCCGACCGCTGCTTCTACGGCAGCAACTTTCCGCTGGAGAAATTGTGGGCGGCCTACGACGACCTGGTCGGCGCCTGCAAGCAGATCCTCGCCAACCGTTCGCCTGACGACCAGCGCAAGTTTTTTCACGACACGGCAGCGCGCTTCTACCGGATTTGACCGCACTGTGCCGACTGGGAACGCATCACCCCCGCCATTCCGGGGCTGGCGCCGGCGGCCGCGGGCGCTCGAACTTGAGGTCGTCGGTCGCCGAAAGTCACGTAAAGTAAACTGTCGCCGTAATCCTGTTACCGTAATCCCGTAATCCACAAAAAATATATAATAAACAGTCACCAAAATTCTATTTAAATAAAAGAAACAGCAAAAACGATAACATATAATGCGGCTGAGGACAGTTTATATTTGGTACTTTTACTTCGAATGGGCTCAATATAGGATTTTAAATTGAAAAAAAGTGAGATCATTCCGACTAAGAATGGCACCCAAAATCCAATCAGTGGCACGGCAAAAAATAGTGTCCTGCCAGACTCCATGTTTGAGCCGGGAACTACTTTGACGATCAACAGTATCAACGATGCTAACAATGCTCCGCTGAAGAAACCATTTGCCCCTATTCTCAGTGATTTTCCGAGTAATCCGTTCTTATCGTTTTCGATGACCGAGTAAGCATAAATTGGCAGAAATGAAAGAGCCGTCCAGAGTGCGACCGAGGGAGCGTACAGCCAACTAAAGCTGTCATGTTCCGACAGCGGTCTAGCAATAATTCCGTGAATGACAAAAGGGGCAATAACAAACCCACTATATGAAAAGCTGGTAACACCAACCGCTACCACCTTCATAAAACTTTTGGTAGACGATGCGGCCAAGGCGCCAAACACGAACAAGGTTGCTGCCGTTGCCAACAGTAGAATCGGAACGAATGCAACTGCGGCAATCGCGTTTTGAACTATTATCGGCAGCGTTGCGATCCATTCGACCATCTGATTAACAGTAGAACTAAGTAAATTACGAAATTACAGTGACAGTTTACTTTTCTCCCCTCACTCCCGCCATTCCGGCGCCGGCACCGGCGTCCAATCGCGCTCGAGGTGGAGGTCGTCGACGATGGCGTTGGCGGCGATATAGCCCGGCGCGCCGTTGACGCCGCCGCCGTTGCCGGTCGACGAGCCGCATAAATACAAACCCTCGACCGGCGTGCGGGTGCCCGACAGCAGCGGGTGCGGCCGGTTGATGCCGAGCTGCGAGGGGATGTAGGCGCCCATGCGCACCGCGCCCTGGCGCATGTTGACGTTGAGGCGCTCGATGTCGAGTGGGGTGAACAGGAACTGCGCGCGCACATTGTCGTCGTCGAGGTTTTCCGCGTACTCGCGCCACACCTCAAGTAGACGCTGGGCGTAGGCGTCCTTGTCGCGGTCCCAGTTGTTGGGATCGCCGTCGACGGCGTAGGGCGCGAACGGCCACCAGAACGCCGAGTGGCCGCCAGCCGGCGCGTAAGACGGCTCGAACTGGCTGTTGCAGGCGCCGTTG
>JBFKGW010000367.1:0-3666 GCA_041633145.1 Alphaproteobacteria bacterium | reverse complement strand
CGCGTAGAAATCGACGGCGAGACGGTCCGCGGCCCGTCACCGCGCTGGAACGTCATGTTTCAGCAGGCCTCGCTTTATCCGTGGATGACCGTGCGTGACAACGTCGAGCTCGGTCTGCGGTTTCTGCGGCGGCGGCGCCCAGACAACGCGATCGCCGAGCGATTGCTCACCCTTGTCGGGCTCGATGGCTTGGCCGACACCAACGTGCAGAAGCTCTCGGGCGGCCAACAGCAGCGGGTGGCGCTGGCGCGTTCGCTGGCGACCGAACCGACCCTGCTGCTGCTCGACGAGCCGTTTTCGTCGCTCGACGCGTTGACCCGGCGCGACCTGCAGGACGCGGTTGGCCGCATCGTTGGCGATCTAGGCCTCACCATGGTTCTGGTCACCCATGATCTCGACGAGGCGATCGCGTTGTCCGACCGCATTGTTGTGCTCGGTGGCAAGCCCGGACAAATCGTCGCCGACCATTTGGTTGACCCGAATATTGCCGACCGCCGCGACACCGATGCTACGGCGCCGCTGCGCAAGACCTTGTTGAAGTCGCTTGGCGGGGAAATCACCGATGCCAGTGGTCCCTTCCCGCAACCGGAAACCTACGCCGCCTAAGCGCGACGCGAACACCGACGCGCAACCGACACCCCCCAGATTGGAAACCGCCATGACCGATTTCTCAGAAGACAATTTCTACTTTGGCCGCCGCGACATCCTCGACCTGCTGGCCGGCGGGGGGCTTGCCGCCCTGGCCGCGAGTTTACCCGGCCAGGCGTTCGGCGCCTTGCGCAAGCCCGACGACGAGGTGGTGCGGATCGGCTACATCCCGATCACTGACGCCACCCCCCTGTTGGTCGCCCATGCCAAGGGATATTTTCAGGACGAAGGGCTCGAGGCCGCCAAGCCGACGCTGATCCGCGGGTGGGCGCCACTGGTCGAAGCGTTCGCGGCGGGCAAGTTCAACCTGGTCCACCTGCTCAAGCCGATCCCGGTATGGATGCGCTACAACAACGCGGTACCGGTGAAGATCACCGCCTGGTGCCACACCAACGGCTCGGGCGTGGTGACCGGCAAGCACATCGACGCCAGCTCGTTCGCCGATCTCGGTGGCAAACAAATCGCCGTGCCGTTCTGGTATTCGATGCACAACGTGGTGCTGCAGATGGGCCTGCGCCACGCCGGCATCACCCCGGTGATCAAGCCGCAATCGGCGGAACTGGCGCCGAATGAGGCCAATCTGCTGGTGATGCCGCCGCCCGACATGCCGCCGGCGCTGGCGGCGAAAAAGATCGACGCCTACATCGTCGCCGAACCGTTCAACGCGGCCGGCGAGTTGCTGGCTGGCGGGCGCATGCTGCGCTTCACCGGCGACATCTGGAAGAACCATCCGTGCTGCGTTGTCGCCATGCACGAGGCCGACACGGTCGAGCGGGCGGCGTGGAGCCAAAAGGTCACCAATGCCGTCGTGCGCGCCGAACATTACGCGGCGGCCAACAAGGCCGAAGTCGCCCGCCTGCTGTCGCGCGACGGCGCCGGTTATCTGCCGATGCCGGCCAAGGTCGTCGAACGGGCGATGACCAACTACGACCCCGCGGTCTACGGCGCCACCGGTGCTTTGCAGCATCCCGAATGGCAAAACGGCCGCATCGATTTCCAACCCTTCCCCTATCCGTCGGCGACCAAACTGATCGTCGAGTCGATGAACAAGACGGTGGTGAGCGGCGACACCACCTTCCTCAACGGCCTCGACCCCAACTTCGTCGCCGACGATCTGGTGGATTACCGCTACGTGCGCAAGGCGCTCGAGCGCTATCCGCTGTCGGGCCTGCAACACGGCGTCGACCCCGCCAATCCGTTCGAGCGCGAAGAGGTGATCGCCCTGTGACCACTACCACGGTCATACCTCTTGGCGTGGCGGCGACGCCTGGGCGGGCCGCACATGCGGACCGCCGCCCGGCAACCGCGCTAATTCGGCGCGCCGGGTTCGCCGCCGCCGGTATCGGCTTGACGTTTGGGCTGTGGTGGCTCGGCGGGTTATGGATCACGTCGAATCCCGATACGGCTGCCTTCGGCGGGTTCGCGCCAGGGCCGACGCTCGCCGCGCTATGGCAGATGGCCCAATCGGGCTGGCTATGGAACGCCGCCGGCGCCAGCCTCTACCGGGTCGGCGCCGGGCTGGGCTGGGCCATCGCCGTCGGCGTCCCCCTGGGAGTTTTGATTGGCGGTTCGCGCGCCGCGGCAGTGACCACCCACCTGCCCTTTCAGTTTTTGCGCATGATCAGCCCGCTGGCGTGGATGCCGGTGGCGGTGATCGTGTTCGCCACCTGGGACGCCGCGATCATCTTTTTGATCGCCGCGGCGGCGGCGTGGCCGATCCTGTTCGCCACCGCCAATGGGCTGCGCAAGGTCGACCCCCATTGGTTCACCGTGGCACGCAATCTCGGCGGACGCGGGTTCGCCTTACTGCGGGTGATCGTGCTACCGGCGATCGCACAGGACCTGCTAACCGGTGTGCGTCTCGGCCTGGGCGTGGCCTGGATCGTCCTGGTCCCCGCCGAATTTCTCGGCGTCACCAGCGGCCTCGGGTTCGCCATCAACGATGCCCGCGACACTTTGGAATACGACCGGCTGACGGCGATCGTCATCGCGATCGGTCTGATCGGTCTCACCCTCGACGGGATCCTGCTGGCGCTGATCCGCCGCTACCGCTGGCATTCCGCCGATTGAACACTTTCGTTTCAACCCACCAATAAAAGGAAAATCACGATGTCCGTTACCGAACTACAATCCTCCTACATTGCCCCGGTCGACACCAAAGGCCTCGCCGATCTGGCCGAAGCCGGCAAGGCGGAACCCAGCCGCATCAATACGTTGTCGGCACGCACCGTGGTCGATAAGCGGTTCCGCTCGCTGTCGTACGTTCGCGATCTGGAACCGCTGGTGGTCGACGAGCCACCGCATTTGCTGGGCGACAATACCGCGCCGGCGCCGTCGGAGGTGATCCTGTCGGCATTCGGCGCCTGCTTGTCGGTTGGCATTCAGGCCAACGCCGCCGCGCGCGGCATCTCGTTGTCGCGCATCGAGTTGGAACTCGAGGGCGACATCAACACCACGGCCGTCTGGGGTGTTGGCGATCTCGACGACGACAAGCGCCTCGGCTTCTCCGACGTGCGCGTGAAGGTGCACCTGGAAGGCGACGCCTCGGATGAAGACCTCGACGCCTTGTTGGCCGATGCCGACCGCTGGTCGCCGGTTGGCGGCACGCTGCGCAATCCGGTCAACGTGACCGTCGAGCCCGCCTGACTTCGGGAGGCTACCAGTGCCTGACGGCAATCGCGCGCTATCGGCAACCGCCGGCTCGCCTGAGGCGATCCGGCGCGTTGTCGCCGATCAGCTGCGCCCGCTCACGGTCAAGATCGACCAGGACGGATTCTATCCGGCCGAGGTGTTGCGCGAGCTCGGCGCGGCGGGCGCGTTCGGTCAGCATTTGGCCCGCCGCGGCGGGCCCGGCAATATGGCCGGCGCGATCGATGCGATGTCTGCCGTCGGCGAAGAATGTCTGTCGACCTCGTTCCTCATGTGGTGCCAGAACGCCTGCGCCTGGTACCTGGAGCAGACCGAGAACGAGGCGCTGCGCGCGCGCTTGCAGGACGATGTCGCCAGCGCCGGCCAACT
>JBFKGW010000366.1:0-3675 GCA_041633145.1 Alphaproteobacteria bacterium | reverse complement strand
TCTCGATGCAGATCAACCTGATCGCGCCGATCGCGATGGACGAGGGTCTGCGCTTTGCCATCCGCGAGGGCGGCCGCACCGTCGGGGCCGGCGTCGTCACCTCGATTATCGAATAAAGGTGCGGTGCGGCGATTTTACGAATTGGCCGGAAAGCTAGGAGTGTAGCTCAATTGGTAGAGCACCGGTCTCCAAAACCGGGGGTTGCGGGTTCGAGTCCCTCCACTCCTGCCAGCCAACTGACGAACTAGCTTACCGTTGGAATACATACAGGTTCAAAGAAAGTACGGAATGGCAAAACCATCGGTTGGCGAATTCGTCCGGCAGGTCCGCCAGGAGGTTGGCAAGGTTACCTGGCCGACCCGTAAGGAAACGATACAGTCGGTAATTATGGTTTTTGTAATGGTGTCCGCCGCTGCTCTGTTTTTCTTTGCTATCGATATCGTGTTGGCCTGGTTGGTACAGCTCGCACTATCGGTTGGAGGCTAAATCGAAATGACGATGCAGTGGTACGTCGTTCATGCCTATTCCGGCTTCGAAAAGAAAGTCGCGCAGTCGTTGCGCGAGCAATCGGCCGTGAAAGGCATGGAGGAGCTGTTCGAAGAAATTCTCGTGCCGACCGAAGAAGTCGTCGAAATGCGCCGCGGCAGCAAGGTGAACTCGGAGCGTAAGTTTTTTCCCGGGTACGTGCTGGTGAAGATGGAACTGAACGAGGACAGCTATCACCTGGTGAAAAACACGCCCAAGGTGACGGGCTTTTTGGGTGCGGGCAACAAGCCGGTGCCGATCAGCCAAGCCGAGGCAGACCGGATTCTTCACCAGGTCAAGGAAGGTGTCGAACGGCCGAAGCCGTCGGTGACGTTCGAAATCGGCGAGGAAGTGCGGGTAAACGATGGGCCGTTCCAGTCCTTCAATGGACAGGTCGAAGATGTCGACGAGGAGCGCGCCCGGTTGAAGGTATCGGTGTCGATTTTCGGTCGTTCGACGCCGGTCGAACTTGAGTACGGTCAGGTCGAAAAACTTTAAGGCCTGGCTTGGTTGCCGGTAAGGATTGCCGGCGCGCGGGAGGCTCGTTCGCAAGACCATGGGCGGGCCGTACCGCGAACCCCCGTAGAAGGAAGGGTGGCAAATGGCAAAGAAAATAGAGGGCTACGTCAAGCTCGAGATACCCGCTGCGGCGGCCAATCCGTCGCCGCCGGTGGGTCCGGCGCTTGGCCAGGCTGGCCTCAATATTATGGAATTTTGCAAGGCGTTTAACGCGGCGACCCAGGATTTGGAGGCGAATGCGCCGATCCCGACGGTGATCACCGTCTACCAGGACAAGTCGTTCACCTTCATCACCAAGACCCCGCCGGCCAGCTACTACCTGAAGAAGGCGGCGAAACTGGAGAAGGGCAGCGGCGAAGCCGGTCGCGAGGTGATCGGACGCGTCAGCCGGGCGCAGTGCCAGGAGATCGCGGAAAAGAAGATGGTCGATTTGAACGCCAACGATGTCGATGCGGCGACGCTCATGGTGATGGGCACGGCGCGCTCGATGGGCCTCGAGGTAGTGGGGTAGACATGGCCAAGCTCAGCAAACGTAGCCGCGCCGCGCGCGAAAAAATCGACCCCAACGATCGGGTGTCGGTCGACGAAGCCATCCGGTTGGTAAAAGAGCACGCGGTGTCGAAATTCGACGAGACCGTCGAACTGTCGATCAATCTGAACGTCGACCCGCGCCACGCGGATCAGAATATTCGCGGCGTTGTGTCCTTGCCCAACGGCACCGGCAAACCGGTCCGCGTCGCCGTTTTCGCCAAGGACGCCAAGGCCGAGGAAGCCAAGGCCGCCGGCGCCGACATAGTCGGCGCCGATGATCTGGCAGAGCGCGTGCAAAACGGCGAAATGGATTTCGACCGTGTGATCGCGACGCCCGACATGATGGCGGTAGTGGGTCGCCTCGGCAAAATACTGGGGCCGCGTGGTCTGATGCCGAACCCGAAGCTCGGCACGGTGACCAACGATATCGGCCAAGCGGTCGAAAGCGCCAAAGGCGGCGAAGTTCAGTTTCGCGTTGAAAAGCAGGGCATCATTCATGCCGGCGTCGGCAAAGCAAGTTTCAGCGAAGAGCAGCTGGAGCAAAACGTTTCGGCGTTTTTGGACGCGATTTTGCGCGCCAAGCCGAGCGGTTTGAAAGGTGCCTATCTGAAGAAGATGGCATTGAGTTCATCAATGGGGCCAGGTGTGCGGATCGACGTGTCGTCGCTGCCGTCCAGCCCGGTCGCGGCCGAATAGGCCGCAGCAAGGTTTTATCGCCGCTACCGCGAGGTGGCAGTGGTGGAAGGGCCGGTTTCGGCGGCGAACGCCAAGCGTTCAAAGGCGGACCGGTTTGACCTGTCCGAGACTGCAGGCGCCCAAAGAGCTGTCGCTTGGAGGGCTTAATCGCTCGATTTCGTAGCGGCCCTGCATAGACAGGAGAAGAGATTTGTCCGGCCAAGCGGCCGGGTGCCTCGGCTCCTGGGGCAGGAGGAGCGGTTTCCCGATTTGGCGGGAAACCAGTTTGCAACCGGTGCGGCCGTCAACAGGTTTGCGGGTGCACCAAATTGCGGAGACGGTAAGTGGACCGAGCTAGAAAAGAAGAGCTGGTCGGCGAACTCAACGGAGCGTTTGCGGATGCCGCCTTGGTCGTGGTGACGCATCAATCCGGGCTAACGGTGGCGGAAAGTACAGATTTGCGCCGCCGTATGCGCGAGGCCGGCGCCAGCTTTAAAGTGACGAAAAACCGGCTCGTAAAACTCGCCCTTGTTGGCACCCCGTATGAAGGGATCGCAGATCTCTTCGAGGGACCGACGGCGATCGCGTATTCCGCCGACCCGGTAGTGGCGGCGCGCGTGGCTGTCGACTTTTCCAAGGAGAACGAAAAACTCATCGTTATCGGCGGCGCCATGGCGGAGGACCGGCTCGATGAAGCCGGCGTCAAGGCGCTCGCTACGCTGCCATCGCTCGACGAACTGCGCGGCAAGCTTGTTGGCTTGCTGAATTCACCCGCGACCAAGGTCGCCGGTGTCTTGCAGGCGCCGGCCGGACAGCTCGCGCGAGTTCTCTCCGCCCATGCCGACCAGGGAGAGGCTGCGTAAGCCGGTTCCGTCGAAGCATCACGATTAGTCTCAGGAGCAAAAAGTTATGGCAGATCTAGAAAAGATTGTTGATGACCTCAGCAGCCTCACCGTGATCGAGGCGGCTGAGTTGTCGAAGTTGCTGGAAGAAAAGTGGGGCGTTAGCGCGGCAGCACCTGTTGCGGTGGCCGCGGCAGCGCCGGGCGCTGCCGGAGATGGCGCGGCGGCCGAAGAACAGACCGAGTTTGACGTGATCCTGGCCAGCTTTGGCGACAAGAAAATCAACGTCATCAAGGAAGTTCGTGGCTTGACAGGACTTGGCTTGAAAGAGGCCAAGGATCTGGTCGAAGGGGCGCCGAAGTCGATCAAGGAAGGCGTCAGCAAAGAAGAAGCCGATGCAATCAAGGCCAAGATGGAAGAAGCCGGCGCGACGATCGAAATTAAGTAACGTCGCGACGCGGTAAATGATTGGCGCGGGCCGGAGCGGACTCCTCCATGCTCCCTCTGGCCCGACGCCGCAGAGGATGCGCTGACCAGCCGTCGCAAGGTGCGCCGGTTGTGAAATGAAATCGCAGAGCGCCTA
>JBFKGW010000365.1:0-3688 GCA_041633145.1 Alphaproteobacteria bacterium | reverse complement strand
CGGGCGTCAGCCCCTCGCCGGCCAGTTCGTCGACCGGGCCGGGGCTGCGGCTGCTAATGGTGACGGTCGCGCCGGCTTGGTGCAGATTGCGGGCCATCGGCTTGCCCATGTGGCCGAGGCCGATCAGGCCGATTTTCCACCCCTTTACGTCGGACATCGCCGTCCGCTCCGTTATTTCGCGAGGTTAGCCGGTCGCATAGCGCGCCGCCGCACCGCGTTCGATCGCCGCGGCGTTGAGGCGGTCGATGTCGAGCGAGTGGCGCATCATCTCGAGCAGCCGCAACTCCTCCTGCGCGGCCCGACCGTCGGCCGCCACTACGTCACAAGCCAACGCATAGGCGGTTTCGCGCAACCGCTCGGGTAACGCACCGCGCATCGCATCGAAGGCTTTATCGAGTCCCTCGTCGTCGGACAGGATGACCGCGCAGTCGTTGGCGATCTCCGGCAGGCGGTCGGTATCGAACGAGGCGAAGATCGGCAGATGACTGACGATTTCGCCGATCCGTGCCAACTCGGAATCGGTCATATCGCTGTCCGCCGCCGACGCCATAACCATGGCGTAGATGAGGGCTGCTTGGTGATCGATCATACCCAAACTTCCTAACGTTGCATGTCCGGGGATAAAGCCGCCTCCCGGTCCCGCCGTCAAGCGATGACAGTAAAAACTTAAGTGGGGCGGTTTCAGACTTAGTTTGTGAGAAACGCGGCGGTCTCCTCGATCGCTTCGACCAAGCCGAGCCGCTGCGCCGCGACGCCTTCGGGAAAGGCACCCAACAGCCGTGACGGCATGGCGCTGTCGAGAATAACGAACACGCCGCGGTCGCTGTCGCGCCGAATCAGCCGGCCATAGGCCTGCGACAGGCGCAGGCGGGCCTGTGCATCGTCGTAGGCGCGGCCGCCGAATTCCTCGCGCCGCGCCTTGTGCAGGATGGTCGGCCGCGGCCACGGCACCCGATCGAAGGCGAGCAGGCGCAGCGACCGGCCCGGCACATCGACGCCATCGCGCACCGCATCGGTGCCGAGCAGGCAGGCGTCGGCCTCGGCGCGGAAGATATCGATCAAGGTCGCCACGTTGAGCGCGTCGACATGTTGGGCATAGAGCGGTAGGCCGGCCTCTTCGAGCGGTCCGGCAATGCGAGCGTGGACTTGGCGCAACCGCGCGATTGAGGTGAACAGGCCAAGGCCGCCGCCGTCCGCGGCGAGGAACAATTCGCGCAGCGCCGCGCCGACCTGGTCGGGTTCGTTGCGCTGCACGTCGGTGACAATGAGAACCCGGGTCTGCGCGGCATAATCGAACGGCGAGGCGACCCGGCTGCGGATCGCCGGCGCCGGCAGATGCACCGCCCCGGTGCGCCGTTCGGCGGTATGCCAGTCCGCCTCCATGTCGCCGCTGCGCCCGGTCAGGGTCGCCGAAGTCACCAGCACGCCATGGGCGCGCACGGCGACCGATTCGGCGAACGGGATCGTCGGGTCGACCCAGTGGCGAAACATGCCGACATCGAAATCGCGGCCTTCGATGCGGTCGACGGCGAACCAGTCGACGAATATCTCCGGTGTCTCGGTTTCCAGCGCGCCGAGCATGTCGATCCAGCCCGCCACCAAATTTTCACCGCGGCGCGCGAGCGCCCGGCAGACCGCTTCGATACGCGTGCGCGTCGCAGTGTCGAGCTCGTCGGCGTCGACATCGAGGCGGCGACGCAACCGGTCGCGCAGCCGCAGCAGGGGGCGCATCAACGCGGCCAACGCTTCGGCCAGCTCGTAGCCGGCGTCGCCGACCGCCGGGTCCAGCGGATGCACTTCGGTCTCGAGACTATAGAAACTGTGCTGCGCGGTGGCGCGCGCGTAGACCTGCTGGCGCACGGCGCTGAGAAACGCCTCGGTCGGACCGTCGGGCCTGGCGTCGCTCAGCCGTGCCATCCAGCCGGGCGCGGGCAGGCCGCGTGCTGCCGCCAGCGCAGCGGCGAGGGCATCGTGGGCGACCGTGTCGTCGGCGGCGATCAAATCGCCAGCGCGCTCACGCAAGCCCCGGGCGCGACCGCCGGGCCGCCTTCGGCCGCCTTCCGGTCCCAGTATCCAGCGGCGCAGCTCGGCGGTTTCCTGGCCTGACAAGCGGCCGCCGAACGCCGAATCGGCCGCGTCGAACAGATGGTGACCCTCGTCGAAGACGTAGCGAGTGGGCAGACGGTCGTCGTCGTCGCCAAGCGCGGCCTGGATCATCACCAGAGCGTGGTTGGCGACCACCAGATCGGCGCGGCGGGCGCGACGCACGCTGTGTTCGATGTAACACTTGGAATAATGCGGGCAGGCCGAATAGATGCATTCGCCGCGCCGGTCCGACAGCGATAGCGTCGTCGCCGTGCCGACTAGATCGGTCAGCCAGGCCGGGAAATCGCCGCCGAAGTCGCCGTCGCGGGTCGCCGCCGCCCAGCGCGCCAACAGCCCGAGGCCGACCGCATCGCGTGGCCTGAGCGCGAGAAACCGACCGACCGCTTCCTCCATATTGAGCAGGCACAGATAGTTCTCGCGGCCCTTGCGGATCACCACTTTCGCCGCCTTCAGTTGGGGATCGGGAAACAGGTGGTCGAGTTCCTGGTCGATCTGGCGCTGCAGATTGCGGGTGTAGGTGCTGATCCAAACTGGTGCGCCGTTGCGCTCGGCCCACAGGCTCGCCGGCGCGATATAACCCAGGGTCTTGCCGGTGCCGGTACCCGCCTCGGCGAGCACGAAATTCGGTGTGTCGGGCGCCGGTCGCGGCTCGAACATGCCGCTCACGGCCGACGCATAGTCGGCCTGCATGGGGCGGGGCTCGGCGTCGGCGCCGAGCAGCTCGGCGAGGCGCTGGCGCGCTTCGCTCGGCTCGACCGGCTCATTGCCGGGCGGCGTCTCCGGCGCCATCTCGGACCATTCGGGCAGCTTGCGCCAGACCGCCAGGGCGCCAGACACGCCTGCGCCGGCGGCGCCTGCAGCCGGATCGGCGTCCAGCGCCTGCAACAGGATCGGTCCCCACAGCCATCCGGCGCGCGCCATGTCGCGGGCAATCGCCACGGTGTCGTCGCGGCTGTCGTTGTCGCCGGCGATCTCTGACAGCAGGCGCGCGGCGACGGCGTGCAGCAAGGCGAGGGGGGCATCCAGGTGGTCGCCGTCTAGACCCAGTGTGCGCGCGACGCCCGCCAGGGTCGGCAAGGTGAACTGCGCCGGCCGCACGAAGGCGAACAGTTCCAGAATGTCGTAGCCGGCCAGGTGGTCCAGGCCCAATCGGCGCGCGATCGCCGGTGCGTGGCACAGCAGCGGCGGCGCCGCTGTGGCGTGCCGCGCCGCCTCGTCGAGCGGCAGCGATTGCGGCTCGCCGTCCGGCCCTGCCCACAGTGCCGCCGTGCGCAGCACGTGCACGGCGGGCAATGGCAGCGTGGTCGGGCTATCGGGCGCCGGCGACGCAGGACGTTGGTTCATGGCCCGACCTTAGCGGGGTGACCGGCCGGTCGCTAAAACTTTCGTTAAATTTTCATAAAACACCGGCAAAACTCGGCCTAAACACGGGCAACACTCCAAGCGATCGTGCGTGACTACCGCCGCGCAATCGCTATCTTTAGGGCTCGTGCAGACCGCCCCGAATGCCGGGACGGTCTTCGAGGTTCGTGGCCGAAAACCACGGATCTCTGCACAACATCCAGGTAGGAGTTGAACATGG
>JBFKGW010000364.1:0-3692 GCA_041633145.1 Alphaproteobacteria bacterium | reverse complement strand
GCGAGATTATCGGCCAAATCGATGCCGATCCGCGCCTGCTGCGGCCGCTCAAATAACCGGCCGGCACGCCGGGGCGCGGTGCCGGCGTTTTTGAGGCGACGCGGGGCCGGCGAGTTCTGGTCGTCAATGTGATGTGCCGTCTGTTCATGGACCCGCTCGACGATCCATTTCCGGCGGTCGAAGAGGCGTTACGCACGCACCCACTAGGCGCCGCCGTCGATGCCGTCGTGATCGACGTGCACGGCGAGGCCTCGTCGGAAAAAATGGCGATGGGTCATGTCTTCGACGGCCGCGCCAGCCTGATCGTCGGCACGCACACCCATATACCGACCGCGGATGCACAAATTCTCGATGGCGGTACTGCCTACCAGACCGATGCCGGTATGTGCGGCGATTACAATTCGGTTATCGGCATGAAGAAGGAAGCCGCCATCGACCGGTTTCGCCGCAAAATGCCCGGCGAACGGTTGAGCGCGGCGACCGGCGACGCCGATTTGTGCGCGGTCTACATCGAAACCGATGATCGCAGCGGCTTGGCGCGTTACGCGGCGCCGTTGCGCCTGGGCGCGCGGCTGGCGCCGGCTTGGCCAAGCGAAGCGGGCGGCCAACGCGACGATGCGGCCGAATAGCTTGCGTTACAATTAGCTATTACGCCGATTCGGCGTAGCCGGATATATAAACGAAGGTCACGGCGTGGCACTCGACCGGCTACCACATATGGTATAAACGCATACGAATTACGCATAACTTAGAGAGTAAACAGGGCAATGGCGGGCCATTCCCAATTTAAGAACATCATGCACCGTAAGGGTGCACAGGACAAAAAGCGGGCCAAACTGTTTGCCAAACTGGCGCGCGAGATCGAGGTCGCCGCGCGCATGGGCGCGCCCGATCCAACGCAAAACCCGCGCCTGCGCTCGGCGGTGGCGGCGGCGCGCAGCGCCAACATGCCGAAAGACCGCATCGAGCGGGCGATCAACAAGGCGTCTGGTGGCGACGACGGCGCCAACTACGAAGAGATCCGCTACGAGGGTTACGGGCCGGCCGGCGTTGCGCTGATCGTCGACGCGCTCACCGACAACCGCAACCGCACCGCGTCGGAGGTCCGCTCGGCCTTTTCCAAGTTTGGCGGCAACCTCGGCGAGACCAATAGCGTCGCCTTTATGTTCGACCGGGTCGGCCAGGTGACCTACGGACCCGAAGCCGCCGACGCCGACACCATGTTCGAGGCAGCGCTCGAAGCCGGCGCTCAGGATGTCGACAGCTCGACGACCGGCCATGTGGTCAGTTGCGAGCCCGACGATTTCGGCCAAGTAGTTGAGGCCCTGGAAGCAAAGTTCGGCGCACCGGAGACGGCCGGTTTAACCTGGCAGCCGCAAACGACGGTCGATGTGGACGTCGACGCGGCTCAGACCTTGGTGAAACTAATCGACGCATTGGAAGACGGCGACGACGTGCAGAACGTGTCGGCGAACTTCGAGATGAGCGACGAGGTGATGGCGCAGCTCGCCGACTGATTGCCGGCGGCATACACCGTGCGCGAGCACGCGGAGGCAAATCAATGCTGTTGCTGGGATTGGACCCGGGACTGCGCAACACCGGCTGGGGCGTCATCGAAGCCGAGGACAATCGGTTGCGCCATGTTGCCAACGGTGTGGTGCGCTCGGGCTCGGGGCCGCTGGCCGATCGGCTGCTGCGCCTGCATCGGGGTCTGACGCGAGCGATCGGCGACTTTCAGCTCGATAGCGCGGCGGTTGAGGAGACGTTTGTGAACCGGGACGGCAAGGCGACCCTGAAACTGGGCCAGGCGCGCGGTATCGTCATGCTGGTGCCGGCGCAGGCGGGGGTGCCGGTCGCCGAGTACCCGGCCAACACGATCAAGAAAAGCGTCGTCGGCTTCGGTCACGCCGATAAAACCCAGATCGGCCATATGATCGCGATGCTGCTGCCGGGTGCCGACGTGGCGACGGCGGACGCCGCCGATGCGCTCGCCGTAGCGGTCTGCCATGCCCACCATGTGGCGACCTCGCAACGCCTGGAGGCCGCCCTATGATCGCGCGCCTGAAGGGTATCATCGACGACATCGGACCCGACTGGCTGGTGATCGACGTGGCCGGCGTCGGCTATCTGGCGCACTGTCCGGCGCGCACCATCGCGGCGCTGCCCGGCCAAGGCATGCCCACCGAGCTGCATATCGAAACCCAGGTGCGCGAAGATCAGATCGCGCTCTACGGGTTTGCCGATGCGCGTGAGCGCGAATGCTTCCGCCTGTTGACCACGGTGCAAGGCGTCGGCGCCAAAGTGGCGCTGGCCATTCTGGGCACTTTATCGCCCGATCAGCTGGTCGAAGCGATCCTGGCGCAGGACAAGGCGCAGCTGTCGCGCGCCGACGGCGTCGGGCCGCGGCTGGCGGCGCGCCTGCTGACCGAGTTGAAGGACCGAATCCTCACTGTCGCCGGCGGCCTGCAGGTCGTCTCCGCCGATCAGCAAGCGCTGGCGGAGGCGCCGATCGCCGCGGTTGGCGAGCCGGAAGGGATTGCCGCCGATGCGATTTCGGCTTTGGTCAATCTCGGTTACGGCCGGGCAGAGGCGTTCGGCGCGGTATCGCGGGCGCGGCGCGCACCGGGTGAGGCCGACTCGCTCGAGGCGCTGATTCCTGCCGCGCTACGGGAGCTTGGCCAATGACCGACGCCGCCGCCGATGGTGACCCGGCCCGCTTAGTCGACGCCGCAGCGGCGCCGGAAGACAGCCCCGAAGTCAGTCTGCGCCCGCAAAGTCTCGCTGAATTCGTTGGCCAACGCACGCTATGCGACAACCTGGCGGTGTTTGTCGCCGCGGCGCGCCAGCGCCACGAGCCGATCGATCATGTGTTGCTGCACGGCCCACCGGGGCTCGGCAAAACCACGTTGGCCCGCATCGTTGCCAACGAATTGGGTGTCGGCTTCCGGGCGACGTCGGGACCGATTATCACCAAGGCCGGCGACCTGGCCGCCGTGCTGACCAATCTGCAAGCGCGCGACGTGCTGTTCATCGACGAGATTCACCGCCTCAACCCGGCGGT
This sequence comes from Alphaproteobacteria bacterium, assembly GCA_041633145.1. Lineage (GTDB taxonomy): Bacteria > Pseudomonadota > Alphaproteobacteria > UBA6615 > UBA6615 > JBFKGW01. Next base: position 631 of record JBFKGW010000364.1, on the reverse strand, counting down.
CGAAGAGGTTCTCTATCCGGCGATGGAAGACGGCGAGCTCGATCTGATGATCGGCGAGGGACCGGCGGCCCGGTCGGTGCGCATCGAATTGCAACCGTTCACCCTGATCGGCGCAACGACCCGGCTCGGCCTGCTGACGACGCCGCTGCGCGAGCGGTTCGGCATTAACATGCGCTTGGAATTCTATATGCCGGATGAGCTGGTCTCGATTGTGCAGCGCAACGCCGCGCTGCTCGAGCTGCCGATCACCGACGCCGGGGCCGCCGAGATTGCCGGCCGGGCCCGCGGTACGCCCCGGGTGGCGGGGCGGCTGCTGCGCCGGGTGCGCGATTTTGCCGTGGTCGAGGATAGCCTGCCGGTCGACGCCGCGGTGGCCGACCGGGCGCTCACCCGCCTCGATGTCGACGCCCGCGGGCTCGATGCCATGGATCGGCGCTATCTGCGCCACATCGTCGAAAATCACGGCGGTGGGCCGGTCGGCATCGAGACCATCGCCGCCGCGCTGTCGGAAGAACGCGACACCATCGAAGACGTGGTCGAGCCGTTTTTGATGCAGCAAGGCTTGCTGCAGCGCTCGCCGCGCGGCCGTTTGGTGACCGCCGGCGCCTATCGGCACCTCGGCTTGAAGGCG
>JBFKGW010000363.1:0-3710 GCA_041633145.1 Alphaproteobacteria bacterium | reverse complement strand
GCTCCTGTTCAGCTGGATGTCGCTGATCGGCGTGGTGCGGGCAGAATTCTTGCGCGCGCGCAATTTCGACTATGTCCGTGCCGCCCGCGCGCTCGGCATGGGCAACCGGCTGATCATGTTCCGCCACGTGCTTCCCAACGCTATGGTCGCCACGCTCAGCCTCTTGCCGTTCATCACCGCCGGTTCGGTGACGGTGCTGACGTCGCTCGATTTTCTCGGCTTCGGCCTGCCGCCGGGCTCGCCATCGCTTGGCGAGATGTTAAAGCAGGGTAAAGTAAACATTCAGGCGCCTTGGCTTGGTTTTACCGGCTTCTTTGCTATCGCGATCATGCTGAGTCTGATGGTGTTCATCGGCGAGGCGGTACGCGACGCCTTCGACCCGCGCAAACAAATTTCCGGAGACCAGGGCTGATGGCCGAGCCGTTGCTATCGATCCATGATTTGTCGGTCGACTTCTCGACCCCTGGCGGCCAGGTGCAGGCGGTCAAGAAGGTCAGCTTCGACGTCGCCAAAGGCGAGACGCTGGCATTGGTCGGCGAATCCGGCTCGGGCAAGTCGGTGACCGCCCTGTCGATCCTGCAACTGCTGCCCTATCCGGTAGCGCGCCACCCCGGCGGTTCGGTGAAGTTCGAGGGCGAGGAGATGATGGGCGCGCCGCAAGACCGGCTGCGTGCCATCCGCGGCAACGACATCGCGATCATCTTCCAGGAACCGATGACCTCGCTCAATCCGCTGCACACGGTGGAAAAACAAGTCAACGAAGTGCTGTTCATCCACAAGGGGCTGAGCCGCGACGCTGCGCGGGCGCGCACTCTGGAGCTGCTCGAGCTGGTCGGCCTGGCGGACGCGGAAAAGCGCCTCACCGCCTATCCCCACGAACTCTCCGGTGGCCAGCGCCAGCGGGTGATGATCGCGATGGCGCTCGCCAACGAACCCAAGCTGTTGATCGCTGACGAGCCGACCACCGCGCTCGACGTCACCATTCAGGCGCAGATCCTCGAACTGCTGCTCGACCTGCAGGCCAAGTTCCATATGTCGATGCTGTTCATTACCCACGATCTCGGCATCGTCCAGAAGATGGCCCAGCGGCTGTGCGTGATGAACCAGGGCGAGATCGTCGAGCAGGGCCCGACCCAGCAGATCTTCGAGGCGCCAACGCACCCCTACACCAAGCATCTGCTGGCCGCCGAACCGTCAGGCGCCGCCCTCGAGCCGGCCGCAGATGCACCGCGGGTCATGCACACCGATAATTTGAAAGTCTGGTTCCCGATCAAGACCGGCCTCTTGCGGCGCACCACCGACTATATCCGCGCCGTCGACGGTATTACCGTCGATGTCCGCGAGGGCCAGACCGTCGGCGTTGTCGGCGAGTCGGGCTCGGGCAAGACCACGCTCGGCCTGGCGTTATTGCGCCTGATCACCTCCGATGGTCCGATCGAGTTCGACGGCCGCCACTTGGACAATTTGCAATCGAAGGCGCTGCGGCCGCTGCGCCGCGAGATGCAGATCGTCTTCCAGGACCCCTACGGCAGCCTCAGCCCGCGCATGTCGATTGCGCAGATCATCGAGGAAGGCCTCAAGGTGCACAAAATCGGCGACACCGTGGCGGACCGCGACCGCTTGATTTCCGAGGCGATGGAGGAAGTCGGTCTCGATCCGGCGAGCCGGCACCGTTACCCGCACGAATTCTCCGGCGGCCAGCGCCAGCGCGTGGCGATCGCCCGCGCCATCGTGCTGAAGCCGAAATTCATCGTGCTCGACGAGCCGACCTCGGCGCTCGACCGCTCGGTGCAGGCGCAGATCATCGACCTGTTGCGCGACCTGCAAGCCCGCCACAAGCTGGCCTACCTGTTCATCAGCCACGATTTGAAAGTAGTACGGGCGATCTCAGACCAGGTGATCGTCATGCGCGACGGCAAGGTGGTCGAACAAGGCGCAGCGGCGCAGATTTTCGACCAGCCGAAGGAAGCCTATACCAAGGCGCTGATGGCGGCGGCGTTCGACCTCGAGGCGGTCGGTGTGGGCGGCGTCGTCGCCACCTGACACGACCCATGACCCTGCTGATCATCGCGCCCGACGAGCGCCCCAACTGGTGGCAGCGGGAATTCGCCCGTGTCGCCCCCGATCTCGCGGTGCGGTGTTGGCCCGATGTTGGCGATCCGGCTGAGATCGCCTATGCGCTGGCCTGGAAACCGCCGGCCGGCGAGCTCGCCAAGCTGCCCAACCTGAAGGCGATTTTGTCGATGGGCGCCGGCGCCGACCATTTGTTCGTCGACCCGACACTGCCCGAGGTGCCGATCACGCGGGTGGTTGACCCCTATCTAACGTCGGGCATGACCGAGTATGTGCTCTTGCATGTGCTGCGCTACCACCGCAACCAACCGGCCTTGCAAACACAGCAACGCCAGCACGTATGGGACGACCGGGTGCGCGAGTTGCGCCAGGCCGACGAACGACCGGTCGGCGTGATGGGGCTGGGCGAGCTGGGCCGCGACGCGGTGGCCAAGCTGGTCGCGTTGGGCTTTCAGGTTGCCGGTTGGAGCCGCACCGCGAAAGAAATTCCGGGCGTCGATTGCTTCCACGGACCCGATGGCTTGGCGGCGTTCCTGGCGCGCAGCGAGATCTTGGTGTGTCTGTTGCCGCTCACAGCCGAAACTACCGACATTCTCAACCGCGATACGCTGGCCCAGCTGCCCCAGGGCGCTTACCTGATCAACGCCGCGCGCGGCGCCCATGTCGTCGAGGCCGACCTGCTCGACGCGCTGGCCTCGGGCCAGTTGGCCCACGCCACCCTCGACGTCTTCCGCGAGGAGCCCCTGCCCGGCGATCACCCCTTTTGGGACCACTCGCAGATCACCGTGACGCCGCACAATGCCAGCATCACCGATCCGCGCAGCGTGGTGCGCCAGGTCGCCGAAAACATCCGCCGCTTCGACGCCGGCGAACCGCCGCTCCATCTGGTGGACCGCGCGGCGGGGTATTGAGGCGCCAAGAAAGCTCGATCCTCCATAAAAAAAGAGGGCCGCGGCGAGCGCGGCCCCAGTTCGCAAACAGTACTCTTGGGTCTATTCCGCGGCGGCGGCCAGGTGGCCGGCCGACGCCGTAATCTCGTCGAGCGCCGGTTTGATCACCTCGTTGAAGGCGACGATGTTCTCGATCGTCTTGTCCTTGGGGATCTGCGCGTAGTGGTAGATCAGCGTGATGTACTCGGCCGGGAAGGTTTCCCATTGGGCAACCAGCTGATCGCGCACCGATTCCGCCGTACCGATGGCGTACAGGCCTGACTCGAGCATCGAGCCGATGACGTCTTCCGGATCGAGCTTGCGCCGGCCCATGGCGGCGTAAAAGTTCTTCCAGATGTCATAGTCGTAGGCCATTACCGCATCCATCGCCGCCTGCTCGCTCTCGGCGATCTGCAACCAGCGCACCAGGTTCTGGTTCTGCCCCGGCTTCCAATCGAAACCGGCAGTACGTGCGGTTTCGGCGTACTGGTCGGCCAGTGGTGCGGCGATGTCTATATTGGTGAAGTAGGTCGGGATAAAGCCCATGCGCGCGCAATATTCGATGGTCTCGGGGCTGCCGCTGCCCGACACGAAGATCGGCGGGTGGGGATCGGTGTAGGGCGCTGGACAGACGCTGACATTGACCACGTTGTTGTTCTCGTCGACCTCGTCGAGCGCACCCAAGCGTTGCGTCACGTCGGTGTGGGC
>JBFKGW010000362.1:0-3711 GCA_041633145.1 Alphaproteobacteria bacterium | reverse complement strand
TGCACCGGCTACCACAACATCGTCAAGTCTATCCTTGCCGGCGCAAAAGCCATGCAGGGATAAAACGATGAGCGAGACCGGCATTGGCGCCTCCGTCAAGCGGGTCGAGGACAAGCGGTTCTTGACCGGGCGCGGGCGTTATATCGACGACATCAACCAGCCCCGGCAGGCCTACGCGTGGATCCTTCGCTCTCCGCACGCCCATGCCCGAATCAACGGTGTGGATACGACAGCGGCGGCAAATGCGCCGGGCGTTGTCGCGATCTTCACTGGCGCCGATATGGCGGCCGACGAGGTTGGCGGACTGCCCTGCGGCTGGCAAATCCACAACAAAGACGGCTCGCCGATGCACGAGCCGCCGCACCCGCCGCTCGCGGTCGAGAAAGTGCGCTACGTCGGCGATCAGGTCGCCGTCGTGATCGCCGAGACCAAGGAGCAGGCGCGCGACGCCGCCGAACTGATCGCTGTCGATTACGAGGTGTTGCCGGCGGCCGTCGACATGGAAGCCGCACTCGCCGATGGCAGTCCGTTGGTGCACGACGACGTTCCCAACAATATGTGCTTCGACTGGGAGCTGGGCGATAAGGATGCCACCGAAGCCGCGTTCGGCGATGCCGCCCACGTTGTTTCGATCGACGTCACCAACAACCGGCTGATCCCCAATGCGATGGAGCCGCGCGCCGCAGTCGCCGAGTACAATTCATCGACCGGGCAATACACCCTCTATACGACGACGCAGAACCCGCACGTGATCCGCCTGCTGATGGGCGCATTCGTTCTACAGATTCCCGAACACAAGCTGCGCGTCATCGCGCCCGATGTCGGCGGCGGTTTCGGCTCGAAGATTTTCCACTACGCCGAAGAAGCGATCCTCACCTGGGCCTCGGCCAAGGTAACCCAGCCGATCAAATGGGTGGCCGAGCGCAGCGAATCGTTCATGACCGACGCCCATGGCCGCGACCATATAACCCACGCCGAACTGGCGCTGGACAATGACGGCAAGTTTCTCGGCCTGCGCGTCGCCACCAAGGCGAACATCGGAGCCTACCTGTCGACCTTCGGCTCGAGCGTGCCGACTTATCTATACGGCACCCTGTTGGCCGGCGTGTACACGACGCCGGCGATTTACGTCGAAGTGAAGACCGTGTTCACCAACACCGTTCCCGTCGACGCCTATCGCGGCGCCGGCCGGCCCGAGTGTACCTATCTGCTCGAACGGCTGGTGAACAAGGCAGCGCGCGAGCTCGGCATCGATCCGGTGGAGATTCGCCAGAACAACATGATCCAGGCGGATCAGTTCCCTTATCAGACGCCGGTGGCGCTGCAATACGATGTCGGCGACTACCCCGCCGCGTTCGAAAGCGCGCTACAGGCGTCCGATTATGCCGGCTTCGAGGGCCGGCGCGCGGAATCGGAAGCCAACGGCAAGCGGCGCGGCATCGGCATCTCGACCTATATCGAGGCCTGTGGCATCGCCCCGTCGGCCGTTGCCGGTGCACTTGGCGCCCGCGCCGGGCTCTATGAGTCGGCGCAGGTGCGCGTCCATCCGACCGGCTCGGTCACGGTCTATACCGGCACCCACAGCCACGGCCAGGGCCACGAGACGACGTTTGCCCAGGTGGTGTCGGAAGCCTTCGGCATTCCGCATGAGAACGTCGAAATCAGCCACGGCGATACCGGCGAGGTGCAGTTCGGCATGGGCACCTATGGCTCGCGCTCGATCGCCGTTGGCGGCTCGGCGCTGCTGAAGGCCTGTAACAAGGTGATCGACAAGGCCACGAAGATCGCCGCGCACATCCTCGAAGCCTCGGAAGCCGATATCGAGTTCAAGGACGGCAAGTTCACGGTCTCCGGCACCGACCGCGAAATGGCGTTCGCCGAGGTCGCACTGGCGGCCTATGTGCCGCACAACTATCCGATCGAGGAGCTCGAGCCCGGCCTCGACGAAAATGCGTTTTACGACCCCCTCAACTTCAGTTTCCCGGCGGGCTGTCACATTTGCGAAGTCGAAGTCGACCCGGACACCGGGACCGTCGATATCGCCAGCTTCACCGCGGTCGACGACGTCGGTCGCGTGATCAACCCAATGATCGTCGAGGGCCAGGTGCAAGGCGGGGTTGCCCAAGGCATCGGCCAGGCCTTGCTGGAAGGCTGCGTCTATGACGAGGCCGGCCAGCTTTTGACCGGCTCGTACATGGACTACACCATGCCGCGGGCCGACAATCTGCCCAGCTTCAATGTCGGCACGAAGAGCGTGATGGGCGCATCCAATCCGCTCGAGGTCAAAGGCGTCGGCGAAGTGGGTGCGATCGGCTCGCCGCCGGCGGTGATCAACGCCATCTTGGACGCCCTCGCCCCGTTGGGGGTCGACGACATTTCCATGCCCGCCACACCGGCTAAGGTTTGGCAGGCGATCCAGAACGCTTAGGTTAAGGTCGGCGGCAGCGCCGTCCCGCAGGGAGGAAGACGATGTATAACTTCACCTATAAAAAGGCGAGCTCTCGCGACGAGGCCATCTCGGCACATTCAGCCGCCGACGACGCCAGTTACATGGCCGGCGGCATGACGCTGATACCTACCCTGAAACAGCGTCTCGCCAGTCCCAGCGATGTCGTCGACCTGGCCGGGATCGACGACCTGGTCGGCATCACCGACGACGGCGATTCGATCACCATCGGCGCGATGACGAATCATGCAACGGTCGCGGCGTCCGACGTCGTGGCCTCGAAGATACCGGCGCTGGCGTCGCTGGCCAGCCACATCGGCGACCCGCAGGTGCGCAACCGTGGCACCATCGGTGGTTCGATCGCCAACAACGACCCTGTGGCCGACTATCCGGCCGGTTGCCTCGGCCTCAACGCGACGATCATCACCGACAATCGCGAGATCTCGGCAGAGGACTTTTTCACCGGCCTGTTCGAAACCGCGCTCGAGGAAGGCGAGCTGGTCACCGCCGTGCGCTTCCCGGTGCCCGATAAGGCCGCCTACGCGAAGTTCCCGAATCCGGCCTCGCGCTACGCCATCGTCGGCGTAATGGTCGCGCAGACCGGCGGCGAGACCCGCGCCGCCGTCACCGGCGCCAGCCAGTCGGGCGTGTTCCGCGCCAGCGACATCGAGGCGGCTCTGGGCAGCGGCCTGGACGCGGCCGCCGCCAAGGAAGTCAAGGTGTCGGCCGACGGTCTCAACAGCGATATCCACGCCTCGGCGGAATACCGCGCCCATCTGATTTCGATCATGGCGAGCCGGGCAGCGGCGGCTGCCGCCGGCTGAGCGCTGCGCCTTACCGGACGATCGGCCGAAATCTTCCCGGGTGTCGGCCGATTTTTTGACACCGGTTGGACAAATTACGCCAGTGAGCTATATCAACGCCGATTCTGCTGCCCGCGCGTAGAATTTGAGTACGGTTTCGCGAGACGCCGTGCGCTGAGTTTTTGCCTGGCGCCACTTTTTTGACCTCCAACATCGTGAGCGAAATTTGAGCAAAATTCCCGATAGCGTCGAGGCCACCGTCGAGTTGCTGGCCAAGGGCAGCTATATCGCCGACCGCAGCCTGGCGACCGCGGTTCATTTGGCGCTGCACCTCAACCGGCCGCTGTTTCTCGAAGGCGAAGCCGGGGTTGGCAAGACCGAGATCGCCAAGGTGCTGGCCGAGGCGCTCGGGCGCCGACTGGTGCGGCTGCAATGCTACGAAGGCCTCGACGTCGCCTCGGC
>JBFKGW010000361.1:0-3726 GCA_041633145.1 Alphaproteobacteria bacterium | reverse complement strand
CGGCCGCCACCGTCGGCCTCGGCGACTACGTAAGCGCCGCGCGCGCAGAGGTTCTCATCGGTGTGCTCGGTGCGCACGGTCGGCACGCCCTGGCGGGTCAGCGCCAGCACCGACGGGGTGGTGGTGCTCTCGAGCGCCAGCGGCCAGCACTCGGCGGTCTCGACGGCGTCGGCCGGGCGGAACACGTTCAGATTGGGGATCGCGCGCAGCGAGGCGATATGCTCGACCGCCTGGTGGGTCGGACCGTCTTCGCCCAGCCCGATCGAATCGTGGGTCATCACATAAACCACCCGCAAGCCCATCAGCGCCGACAGCCGGATCGACGGCCGGCAGTAATCGGTGAAGGTCAGGAACGTTCCGCCATAGGGGATGAACCCGCCGTGCAGGGCGATACCGTTCATGACCGCCGCCATGGCGTGCTCGCGCACCCCGTAATAAATGTAGCGTCCACTAAAATCGTCGGCCGAAACCGGGTCGGTCGCGGCGGTTTTGGTGTTGTTCGAGCCGGTCAGATCGGCCGAGCCGCCGATCATCGCCGGGACCTGCTCGGTCAGCACCTCGAGCGCTTCCTGACTGGCCTTGCGCGTCGCCCATTTCGGCGCGTCGGCACAAAGTTGGCTTTTATGCGCATTGATGGCGGCGGCGGTATCGGCCGGCAGATCGCCCGACAGCATCTGTTCGAAGGATTTGCGGCTGCCGTCGTCGAGCGCTGCTAGTTTCTCTTCCCATCCCGCGCGCGCCGGTGCGCCGGCCTGTCCCGCTGCACGCCAGCTGTCGAGGATCGGCGCGGGCACCTCGAAGGGCGGGTAGGGCCAGCCGAGTTGCTGTCGCGCGGCGGCAATCTCGTCGTCGCCGAGCGGTGCGCCGTGGGTGCCGGCGGTGCCCTGCTTGTTGGGCGCACCGTAGCCGATCACCGTGCGGCAGGCGATCAGCGAGGGACGGTCGGTCTTTTTGGCCGCCGTAATCGCCTGATCGATCGCGTCGGGGTCGTGGCCGTCGACCCGGGCGACATCCCAGCCGCTGGCCGCAAACCGCGCGATCTGGTCGTCGGAGACCGTCAGGTCGGTGCCGCCGTCGATGGAAATCCCGTTGTCGTCGAACAGGACGATCAGCTTCGACAGCCGCAGGTGTCCGGCCAGCGAAATCGCCTCGTGGCTGATGCCTTCCATCAGGCAGCCGTCGCCGGCGAACACATAGGTGAAGTGATCGACCAGAGCGTCGCCGAACCGCGCCGCCATCAGGCGCTCGGCCAGCGCCATGCCGACGGCGTTCGCCAAACCTTGGCCGAGGGGGCCGGTAGTAGTTTCAACGCCCGACGCGTGACCGTATTCGGGGTGGCCGGGGGTGCGGCTGCCGAGTTGACGGAAGTTCTTGATCTCGTCGATCGTCATGTCGGCGTAGCCGGTCAAATACAGCACCGCGTAGAGCAACATCGAGGCGTGGCCGTTCGACAACACAAACCGGTCGCGGTCGGGCCACTGGGGCTGGCTGGGATCGAACTTCAGGTGCCGGGTGAATAAAACCGTGGCGATGTCGGCCATTCCCATGGGCGCGCCGGGATGGCCGGAATTCGCCGCTTGCACCGCGTCCATTGCAAGGGCGCGGATGGCGTTCGCCATCTCGTTGTGGCCGACGGCTGCGGCTGCCGTTTGTGACTCGGTTTTCATGGGCTGGCGATACGGCTTTCGATGATAGGGAGCGCCCGGCGCGGTGAGGCAACGGCCACTGTTGAGCGCCGGCAACATGCCGATCTGTCCAGGCGCCGTCAACGGATTCGTCGGCGGCTTATCCACGTAATGCCATGGCCGAAAATTTGTCCGTCGCGCGGCAATCTTGAGCGCACTCAGTTGACCCTGCGAGTCGCGTGGAAGTACGATGTCTATGGCGCGTTACCGCGGCGCAGTTGCGTCGGATAGAGTCGCGGTTCTATCGCGAAAATTGGTCGACGGTTATGTCCTGGATGGCGAAAAGAGGAGGTGTCCATGTCTGCTCCTGACGAAGTGAACCGGCGACTCGATGCTGCACTGACGCGCCTCGAGTCGGCGATCGAGACACGTCTCGCCGCCCAGGAAAGTTCCGCCGCCGATGCCGAGCGGACGAAACTCGAACAAGAAATGGCGGCGGTTCGCAACGAATGCACCCATCTCAAGGAAACCTCCGCCGCGGTGTCGCAGCGACTCGATGCAGCCATCGGTAAGATAAAAGGCATTCTCGACGAATAGTTCGGTGCGGTCTCAAACCAGCGGGTGGAATAATCAGTGTCGCAAGTCGAAATCACCATCAACGGTCGGCAATACCGCGTAGCCTGCGAGGACGGCCAGGAAATCCATCTCACCAATCTCGCGAACTATTTCGACGGCAAGATGTCGTCGCTGGTCAAAGAGGTCGGCCAGATCGGCGATACCAGCCTGATGGTGATGGCCGGATTGCTGATCGCCGACGAACTGTCGGACGCAAACCAGGAACTGATAGACGTGCGGCGCGCTGCCGAAGACGAATATACGAACAAGATCAACGCGCTTGCCGAGCAAATCGAGAACCTGGCCGATTCGTTGAACGCGAATTAACGAGCAGTGCGCACCCCTACTTGCGGCGCGCTGCGGGGGTACTTACCTTGACGGCGGGCGGTTCCTGGTCGGTGCGTTAGGCATATCTTGTCCCGGGGACCTTACTCATCCACTAGGGAGCTGTCCCTGCCGGGATCCTGGTCTCGGTATTCACGGCGCCCACCTGCTTGAAGCAGGTCTCGGTGGACTCGTCTCGCCGACGATCGAATCGGGGCCGTCCACTCGTATCTAATTGACGGAAAGCGCAGGACCGCCATCGTCGACCCGACCGACGTCGATTACCCAAGCCAGAAGGCCGCGCTGCGCAGCACCGCACGGGCCGATCGTGACGCGCTGCAGTCCGGGCTCGGCGCCGCCGCGGCGACGGGAGTGGTGGCGCGGTTCTGCAACACGCCGGCGCTGCGCGCGTTGATGACACCGGACAATATCATTGCCGGTTATATGCCGATCGGCAGCGAGCTCGATTGTCTGCCGTTGTTAAACAGGCTGGTGGCGACGGGCGTGCCGGTTTGTCTGCCTGTGGTGGCAAAGCCTGACGCGCCGCTGATCTTTCGCCGCTGGCTGCCGGACGACCCGCTGGTGACCGGCACGTTCGGAATATCCGAACCGACGCCGGCGGCGCAGGAGGTATCGCCGCGGGCCTTGCTGGTGCCGATGCTGGCGTTTGACCGCCAGGGTCACCGGCTCGGCTATGGCGGCGGCTACTATGACCGGACCCTGCAAGCGTTGCGCGCGGCCGGCGACGTCGTCGCGATTGGGGTTGCATTTGCCGGGCAGCTTCGGGACAAGGTGCCTGTTGCCGCCGGCGATCAACCGCTCGATTGGATTCTGACCGAGGTGGGCGCCACTTATATTGCCGATGAATTCGCCGGCTCGAGCATGAGTTAGGAATGCCAGCATGAATATCCTGTTCTGCGGAGACGTGGTTGGCCGGGCGGGGCGCGAGATTGTCGTCGAACACTTGCCGGATTTGCGGCGTCGGTTGGCGCTCGACTTCGTCGTCGTCAACGGCGAAAACGCGGCGCACGGGTTCGGCATCACCGATAAGATCTGCGCCGAGCTTTACGACGCCGGCGCCGACGTCATTACCAGCGGCAATCACGTTTGGGATCAGCGCGAGATCATCGGCCAAATCGACGCCGATCCGCGCCTGCTGCGG
>JBFKGW010000360.1:0-3743 GCA_041633145.1 Alphaproteobacteria bacterium | reverse complement strand
GTGCCGATGGATTTTATGCGTCTGCCGCTGATCGTTCTGGTCGGCTTCGTGCTGTATGCCGAATCCGCCGATCCGCTAGTGCTGCTGGGGGCGCTGATGATCTTCGCCGGCAACTACTACAGCATCCGCCGCGAGCACCGGTTGCAGGCCAACTGACAAAGGCGCCAGCCGCCCCGCGCGAGCATATGGGTGCCTGCGAAAGCACGTGCATTCACGCCTGCAAGTCGAGACGGACATCGAAGATGTCGAAACTGTCACCGCGCTTGCGATGAAAGCCGCGGCTTTCCGCCAAGGCAAGCATGGCCCGATTTTCGACCATCACCTGGCCGATCATTTCGCTCGTCCCCCGGTCGCGGCAATAGGCAATCATCTTGTCGAGCAGCGCTGAACCGAGCCCCTGACCTTTAAGATCCGAGCGTACGACGATAGCAAACTCGGCCTGTTCATTATCGGGATCGGTGATGGCGCGGACGACGCCAAGCGTTTCGGGCTGGCCTTTATCGTCTTCCGCAGTTGCGATGAACGCCATCTCCCGGTCGAAATCGATCTGCGTGTAGCGCGCCATTTGCGAATGGGCCAAGTCGTGAATCGAGGAGAAAAAGCGGAAGCGGATATCTTCCGCCGATAGATGCGATAACAAATCATAGTGCTGCGGTTCGTCTTCGGGACGGATAGGCCGAAGCATGATCTGCCGGCCGCCGCGGGTTACTGTCTCTTCAAGTTCCTTCGGGTAAGGACGAATACACAGCCGGTCGGCGCCCTTCGACTCCGCCGGTTGCATACGGATACGCGCATCGAGCGCCAAAACGCCGGCAGCGTCGGCGATCAGCGGGTTGATATCGAGCTCGACGACCTCCGGCAGGTCGGCGATCAAATGGGCGACCTTGATAATAGTTAGCGCGATTGCTTCTCGGTTGGCGCCAGGCCGATTGCGATATCCGTCGAGCAGGCTTGAGATGCGCGTTCGCCTAATCATATCCATCGCAAGCGCGATGTTTAACGGCGGCAAACCGACCGCCCTATCAGCAATAATTTCGACCGCAGTGCCGCCCTCGCCGAACATTATGACGGGACCGAACACCGGGTCTTCCCGCGCGCCGACGATCAACTCGAACGCATCTGGCCGGCGCGCCATCGGCTGAATCGAAAAGCCGTCCAGGCGCGCTTCCGGATACAATTCGACTAATCGACGGCCGATCGCGGCGGCCGCTGCAGCGACCGCGGAGTCGTCTTCAAGGTCGAGGGCTACGCCGCCGACGTCCGACTTGTGTGTGATGTCGGGTGAAAGCACTTTTAAGGCGACCGGAAAGCCGATTTCGTGCGCGAGCTGCTGGGCGTGATTGGCGTCTCGGGCGATTCGCGTTTCCACTACCGGGATACCGTAAGAGGCCAACACTGCTTTTGCCTCAGGTTCGCTCAGCATGTCCCGCCCAGCGACAATCGCGCCATCGATAATCGCATGTGCTGCCGCTCGGTTCGTGGTGAATTCCTCCGGAACCGAAAGGGGCGCCTCCATTAATGCTTCTTGATTGCGCCGAAAGGTTACCAACTGCATATGCGCGGCGACGGCGGCTTCGGGCGTGTCGAAGGTCGGGATGTTGGCAGCGACGCAGATTGCGCGCGGCTCAGCGGCGCCGTGCTCACCGAGCCAGCACGTCAACACTGATTGCTTCGCTTCGCAGATAACCGGCACCAGAGCTTTGGCGATGGCTGCACCAGACACGATGGCCGTTGGAGCATGGATCAGCAGCGTCGTCTGCGGCCCCGATTGCGCGAGAACCGTCTGCAGTGCGGCAACGAATCGCTCGGGTGGTGCGTCGCCGATTACATCGATGGGATTGCCGCGCGACCAAGTCGTCGGTAGTGATTTGTCGAGGCTTTCGATCACGGCGTCGGGTAATTTGGTAAGCGTACCGCCGCGACCGGCCAACGCATCCGCCGCCATGACACCGGCGCCGCCCCCATTGGTGATGATTGTCAACGGATCGCCGGGTTTGTGGCGATTGCGGCCCAGCGTTTCCGCCGCGTTGAACAGATCCTGGATCGTGTCGACGCGCAACATACCCGAGCGTCGAATTGCCGCGTCGTACACTTCGTCCGCGCCGGCCAACGCACCCGTGTGGGATGCCGCCGCCGCGGCCCCGGCAGCGGCGCGACCGCCCTTGATCAGGATGACGGGTTTGTTTCGGGCAGCCGCGCGCGCCGCCGACATAAATTTGCGCGCTGAAGTAACCTGCTCCAAATAGAGAAGAATCGCGCGTGTGTCCGGATCTCTGCCGAGATAATCCAAAAGGTCGCCGGCATCGACATCGGCGGCATCGCCAATCGACAGAAAATGCGAAAAACCGATGTCGCGGGCGCGCGCCCAATCCAACACCGTCGTCGCCATGGCGCCGGACTGGGTGATGAAGGCGATTTCGCCTGGCGCTGCGGCGGCCGGTGCAAAACTGGCGTTGATGCCGCGTTTCGAACTCAACATACCGACGCAATTAGGGCCAATGACGCGCAACAGATGCGGCCGTGCCGCCTGCAACATTAGCGTCGTAAGATTCGCGCCCGCGTCGTCGCTCCCTTCACGCAGGCCGGCGCTGAGTACCACCGCAGCGCGCGTACCGGCAGCGCCCAGCGCAGCGATCAGACCGGGCACGGTTGCCGCCGGCGTACAGATTACCGCCAGGTCTGGCACGATAGGTAGGTCGGCGATGTCCGGATAGGCTAAGACACCAGCGATCGCTTCATATTTGGGATTGACCGGCATAATGGCACCGGCAAAACCAGCGTCTAATAGGTTGCGCATGACTGTCGCACCGACGCTGTGGGGCTTCGTAGACGCCCCCACAACAGCGATCGACTTGGGCTTGAATAGTTTGTCCAGATTGCGGATCGACATGGCCGGTGCTTCCCGTTGCGGGACCTGACGCTCAATCTAACAGCGTTTGTTGACAAATCCGCGGCAAGACACGCGTCGACGCTTGCGCGGCTCATGGATGCCGCAGGACCGGCGTGTGTGCCCTATACGGCCGCTTGCGCAGTTACGGTACAGCGATCAACGATCGAAATTCGATCCAGTTACTAGCGCACATAGACCACGCGAAAAGTGCGCAGCACGCCGTCGTGTTCGGTGATCGACAGATATTCCCCGGGGACGATGGTATGCCGGTCGAGCTTGAATAGCGGTTCGTCGGGGTCGGCATCGATATCTTCATAGTGGAACGCCCACCCGCTGCCGCGGTGGATCAGATGGCCGCGCTCGTCGCCCTCGCCGAGCCAAAACCGATGGACCGTGCATTGATCGGCGCAAGTATGCCATTCCTGTCGGTCGAGGTGACCCTCGGCATCCAAAGGGGCGTAGAATTCATACCCCCGCTCGGCGCTACCGTCAGGAAACTCAGTGTCTCGCGCCAATTCTAATTTCACCTTACGCAGTGCCATCTCTTGCCTCGTGGTCGCTATACATTACATGTAAACAATCGGCGCGAAGTGCCGCGCAAGCGTTGACGCAAATCAATGTAGAACGCCGGCTCTTCGACGAGTAATTGCCAATTCAAATTAAACTTAACGTGCATTGGAGGACGAGAGATATGGCCTTGCGAGATTTGACGCCGTGGCGCAATCAGTCGTTGAGGGAAAAGCTGCTGGAAGATAATCCCTTTGCCGCCATGCATAACGAAATGGACCGTCTGCTTTCCAGCTTTTTCGATGAAGAGCGCTGGCCGGCATTGACCAACGGGGGCCGCATGGTG
>JBFKGW010000359.1:0-3756 GCA_041633145.1 Alphaproteobacteria bacterium | reverse complement strand
CGCACCTCTACCAGGTGCCGGGCTACCTGCCGGTCAAGGACTACACCGAGCGGGCGCTGGCCGGCGACATCGCCGAAGCGACCAAGATCGCCGCTAGCCTGCAACCGATCCGCGAGGTGCACGCCAAATGGATCATGGGCTACTGGATGGCCGGCCGTATGCCGCTGTCGGAGATGAAATACTGGCAGGAGCTGATCGGCATGAAGGGCGGCCCGGTGCGCCCGCCGGTCACCGCGATGAGCGACGAGTCCAAGGCCGCGATGCGTGCCGATCTCGCCGCGACCGGCCTGATCGACCGCGCTGCCGCGCCGGCGCAAGCGGCGGAGTAGGGCGAAACTCGGACTTCGGCCTCTCTTAAGCCCTTATTTCTTGGCCATCACCGCGCGCAGATTTTCGTAGGAGTCGAAGAAGGGCTCGGGATTTCGGAACGCGGTGATCTGCTCCCACTGCTCACCCAACTGCTCCGGCGTCACCAGCGCGCGCGGATCGCAGTTGATGCCGGCGCCCTCGACGATATGGATCTTCGAATTATAACCGGCGGTGGCGACGATGATGTTGCCGCTGTCGGTGCACGCGTCGCTCACCAAGTAAGTGGCCATGGCGGCGACAGCGTCGGGCGTCACCAGTTCGCGATCGTACTCTTCGAAAATGCCGGACGGTTCGGCGAGGCGCGTCGCCGCTAAGGGCGCGATGGCGTTGACGGTGATGTTGTTGCGCGCACTCTCGACCTTCAGCACGTTCATCAGGCCGACGATGCCCATCTTGGCGGCGCCATAGTTGGTCTGGCCGAAGGTGCCATAGGTGCCGCCGCTCGAGGTCACCATCAAAATGCGGCCGTAATCCTTGTCGCGCATGACCGGGTAGGCGGCGTGGGTGACATAGGCCGAGCCCATCAGGTGCACCCGAATGACGAACTCGTAGTCGTCGAGCTCCATCTTGTGGAACGATTTGTCGCGCACGATGCCGGCGTTGTTGATCAGGATATCGACCGTGCCCCAGGTATCGAGGGCGGTTTGGACGATGTTGGCGGCGCCGGCACGGTCGGCGACGCTGTCGTAGTTGGCGACCGCTTCGCCGCCGGCGGCGGTAATTTCGTCGACCACGGCGTCGGCCGGGGTCTGCGAGCCGCCGCTGCCGTCGATGGCGCCGCCCAAGTCGTTGACCACGACCTTGGCGCCGCGCGCTGCCAGCGCCAGCGCGTAGCTGCGGCCCAGCCCATGGCCTGCACCGGTGACGATGGCAACCCGATTGTCGAAGCGAATGGTCATGAATGTCCCCCCGAGTCCTGCCGCTTAGCTGTCGCGGTCTGATGCGTTTGCAGCGGGACCTTTCCCGGTTCGCGCCGGCCAGTCAACCGGCGGGGCTTGTCTGCCCAGGGTTCCCCCGGGCTCACGGGTTGTCCTGCAGCGACCGAGACCGTTGCCGGCGGCGCAACAATGATTACCGAATTGCGCGTGGATTTTCTGCGTCGCGCACGTTAGCTTGCCGCGCTTGATTTCGACGGGCCGGCCGCGCCGGGGTCGATGGGGCGCAAAAATGGCCGGCAGCGGCGCAAGCAGGTGAGGCGAGATGGCTGAGTTGGACTGGGTACAGTATTGGTTCATGTTTCCGGTATCGATCGGCATCGCGACGACGGCGATGCTGAGCGGCATTGGCGGTGCCGCCCTGTTCATTCCCATCTTCGTGATTATTTTTCCGGTCTTGGGACCGGAGTATCCGTTGACTACGGCGGCCGCCATCGGCTCCGCCTTGATGACCGAGGTGTTCGGATTTTCTTCTGGTTTTGTAGGCTATTATCGGAAAAAGCTCATCGACTTTCGCAGCGCCGTCCCGTTCTTGATGGTGTCGGTGCCGATCGCCATTATCGGCGCGATTTTGCTCGCGACGCTGAAAGAGCAGGAGGTTTTTCTCAAAGGCGCTTACGCGTTGCTGATGCTCGCGCTGTGCCCGATCATCTTACGTCACACGCCGCCGGAGAAAATCGCCGAGCCGCAATCCGTCGGCGCCGCCGCGGTCGCCGACGACCGGCCGATGCGGAGCATCACCGGGCGCGATGGCAAAACCTATCAGTATCGTAAGCCGCGGCTCGGCGCGTTCGGCGCTGCGACGACTTCGGTCGGCGGTTTTCTCACCGGGCTTCTGGGGGTCGGCATCGGCGAGGTGATCATTTCGCAGCTGGTCAAACGCAACCGTGTGCCGGTGGCGGTCGCCGCCGCGACCTCCGTTTTCACCGTCATCGTCACCATCGCCTCGGCGTCGTTTACGCAAGTGACCGCGCTGATTACGGCCGGCGGCGTTAACGCCATTCCGTGGAACCTGGTGGTCTACACCGTGCCCGCAGTGATTATCGGCGGCCAGATCGGCCCGCGCCTGCAAGGCACGATCCCGCAGCGCACGATGGAAAAGGCGATCGCTATTCTGTTTGGCATTATCGGTGTTGCTATGGCATTCATCGTGTTGCGCCAACTTGGCGGTTTGTGAATGTAATACAAAGGGCGCCGGGCCCCGCACATGTCGTTAGGATTATCGGAAAGCCGTAATCGCCGCCGCCGGCAAGGGCGGATGGTGTTGGTGCTGTTGCGCTGGCTGTTCATTGCCGCAGTCGCCGTCGCGGCCGGCTACTATGCCTATGATTTTGGCTCCGAACTGGCGCGCGAAGAAGTACGCGCGAAAGAGGCGCAATTGGCGCAGGTCCAAGCGGAAAACGCCCAGCTGCAAACCGATATTACCGGTCTCGAAACGGCGCTGCGCGAAGAGCGCGGTTTAGTCGCCCAGTGGCGCGACCGCTACCAAGCCGAGGTGCCGTCGGCCGAAGACGCCGAATTGCTGCGCTCCATTCAAGAGCGCATATCCAAGGGCGTGTCGCGCGCGCGGCTCGCTGAGGTCATCGCCTTGGCGCAGGATCGAGAAAGTTGCCAACCATTGGCCGATAAACGGCGCTTCATCGTGCAGAACCCGGTCTATTCCGGCGCCAACGACTCGGTTTCCTACGCCGAAAACGCGATCATCGTTACCGCAACGGGGGAGTCGGAAGTGAATGCCGCGGGCCAGCCGGAGGCCTGGTTCGATCCGGCCAAGCCGGTCACCGTGTTTTTTACCCGGCCGGGCGGCGAGACCACGTCGGCGGTTGGTGTCTTACCGCTCCATCATGCCGTCGTGGTCGGCGATCTGGAGTACCGATTTAGCATCGTCGCCGGCTCTCGATCCTTCGCCGAAGTGACCGGACAGAGTTGCGCCTATCCTTAGTTTCCCGATTACCACGAAAATTCAAATTACTGTGTAATCGGCGCAATTGCGGTGCGTCATCGCGTACCTTTCCGGGCAGCTCGGAAACGAAATCGGATTTATAAGGCCCGATGGTTAATCGCGGCGTGCCAAAGGTTTCGCCAAACTTGAAAGACCACGGGGAAACGACTAAATCGGGGACGGAATCGCGGCCAGTCGCGATTGTTGGCGGCCGAATCGGGTCGCACCGGCGAGAAAACTTAACATCAGACGTGCATTAGGGAGCGAAGGAATCGTGAGCAGACTACTGGAAATCGAAGGCCTGACGAAACGGTTCGGCCCGATTGCTGCTGTCGACAACATTTCGTTTTCGGTCGATCGCGGCGAGGTTCTCGGGTTTCTCGGCCCGAACGGCGCCGGCAAGTCGACGACGATGAAGATGATCACCGGTTATTTGTCGCCGACCGCCGGAAAAATTACGGTGTGCGGCAACGACGTGCGCCTCCACCCGATCGAAGCCAAGCGGCACAT
>JBFKGW010000358.1:0-3772 GCA_041633145.1 Alphaproteobacteria bacterium | reverse complement strand
GGGTCACCACGCACACGCTGGAAACCCACGTCTATCGCCTGCGGCAGAAAATCGAAGCCGATCCTTCGAACGCGGCGATCCTGGTTACCGAACCGGGCGGATACCGCCTGGTTCCCTAGTTCCTTGTCTTGCGGTGGCTCAGCCGATCCGCTTGACCAGCCCGCCCAGATAAAACGCTACGACCGCACAAAAGGCCGTAATAGCGCCGAACGTGTAGGCCACCGCCAGCCAATCGTCGGTCAGTCTGAATATGGCGACGGCGATCAGCGGCCCGGCGAGGATCCCCAGATAGCGGCCGGTCAGGACGACGGCGAACGCATGGGTGTCGGCCCGGTGTCCGCCCAATAGGACGGACGGTAACGCCCACAGGCAGGTCGGACTTATCCCGGCGGCGACGCCCCAGGCGACCAGGCTAATCGTGCCAATCACCGCGCTGCCGGCGACCGGAACCAGCAGCCACGATGCCGCCTGCAGCGACAGCGCGGTTACCAGCAGAGGTATGGCGCCGACGCCGGCGCGCAGAACGAACCCGGTCGCCAGCGCAAACACCAGCAAAACGACGACGGGGATCTGATTGACCAGCACGGCGCCGTCGGCGCTGAAACCGCGCACGTCGACCAGATAGACCGGCAACCAGGTGAAGTAGGCCATGAACTGTGCCTGCCACAGGAAAAACAGCACGGCGGCATAGCGCAACGCGCGGCGCTCGGGAGGGGTCGTCTCGCTGACGCGGGCCGCTTCTTGAGTTAGACCCGCTTGGCCGCCGAATCGAATGTAGCCCCGCCGGGAGATCGCCAAGCTCCAGACCGCGACGGCGACGATGGCGACGATGCCGGCCCACCAAACCGGCTGCCACTGACCTGCCGCAACAGAAGGCTGGGCGATCAGATTGGCCGAAAGCTGGCCAACCGGGATCCAGGTAGCCTGGATTGCAATGACGATCGGCAGGTGCCGGGGCCCGGCGTTCATGTTGGCAAAGGCCGGCATACACACGGCGAGCACGGCCGCGCCGAGCCCTTCGATGGTCCTTGCGACCAGCATAAGCAGGCCGCTTTCCGGTACGACCAGCCCGAGCAGGCTCCCGGCAATCATTAATCCGAACGCCCCAGCCAGGTAACGCGCGGCGCCGTGAGTTCGAATGCCTTGGCCGACGCGCACGCTGATCGCCATGCCGGCGACGGCGAAAATCGACATGAAACCGCCAGCGACGAATTTGTCGTAGTCGTAGAGGTCGAACAGCACCGGTAAGACCGGCGGCACCTTGAACTGGAAATAGGCGGCGACGAACCCCAGCACGATGCCGTAGGAAACGCCTGTCCAGTTGGTCGCGGTGGTCTGGGTGCCGGGTAAGGACATGTAAACTGAAACGGGCGAATATAGTGAGGAAGATCCGGGGGGTACGAGAGAGTACGTATATCAGGCCGTTACTTTTTCTTTATTGGGCATTGAGGCACACTACTAGGGGTAAACTCGCCGTGATACCCCATGGCGGTAATTTGGCGGCCGGGAAACCGACCGTGCGTCAAGAGGATGCTGTTTAGTGGCCGCAGACGCTAATTTCTTCGTCCGCTTTTGGGGGGTGCGCGGTTCGATACCCTGTCCAGGGCCAAACACCGTGCGTTACGGCGGCAATACGTCGTGTATCGAAGTGCGTTGCGGCGGAAAGCCGATTATTCTCGATGCGGGCACCGGTATTCGCGAACTTGGCGATGCCTTGGTGAAAGAGGGACCGGTCGACACCGACATCCTGCTGACCCACACCCATTTCGACCATATCGTTGGCTTGCCGTTTTTTGCCCCGCTGTACAGCGCTAAAAATACCGTTCGATTATGGTCCGGCCATCTGCTTCCCGAACACGGTCTGGAAGAGGTTTTGTGCGAAATGCTGATGGCGCCGTTGTTCCCCGTCCCGATGGACGTGATGGCCGCGAGCAAGGAATTCAACGATTTCAAGTGCGGCGAGACCTTGACCCTGAAATGCGGCGCTATCGTTAAGACCGAACGCCTGAACCATCCCAACCGCGCGACCGGCTACCGCATCGAATTCGACGGCCATTCGATCAGTTACGTGACCGATACCGAACACGTTGAAGGCCAGCTGGACCAGAAGGTCATCGACCTCATCGCAGGCACCGATATCTTCATCTACGATTGCACCTACACCGAAGACGAATATCAGAAATTCAAAGGCTGGGGCCATTCGACCTGGCAGGCCGGCGTGGCTTTGGCTGATGCCGCCAATGTGGGAACGTTCGTGGTATTTCATCACGAGCCCACCCACGACGACGCGTTCATGGATGGGATTGCCAAACAGGCTAAAGCGAAACGGGCCGGCACGGTTGTGGCGCAAGAGGGAATGGTGCTAACGCCATAGGGCGGCCGCTGCGGGCACGTTCACAGGCCTTTTACCGGTATGTGTAGAACGGCGTGATCACATATGGAGCGTTATGCTCCGGACTGCCCGCCGCGTTTCGCCGACCGCCACTGCCCATTGGGGTCATGGGGCCATGGTTTCTAATCTACTCGCCACTTTGCGGGGCAGCGATGCGGTACGTGTGCCGCAGCGGGTGCAGGACGATATCTGGCGCCAACAGGACCGCTCGGAACAGATTATTTCCCTCGTTCAATTGGCCATCGTGTTGATTTTCGGCGCGTTGTTCCTCATCGCGCCGCGGCCGTTCGAGGGTGAAATAGGCTTCGAATTGACGCCGTGGGCGCTCGGCCTCTACCTGGTATTTACCGTCGTGCGCCTGATCGCCAGCTACCGGGTGCGGCTACCGGGGTGGTTTCTCACCGTATCGGTGATCGCCGATATGGCGCTGTTGATGGTGCTGATCTGGAGCTTTCACCGGACCTACCAGCAGCCGCCGTCGTTTTATCTGAAAGCGCCGACGCTGCTTTACGTGTTCATCTTCATCGCCTTGCGGGCGCTCCGCTTCGACGCGCGCTATGTGCTGCTGGCCGGCGGCACGGCGATCGTCGGCTGGCTGTTGCTGGTGGTCTATGCCGCGGCGATCGACGCCCAGGGCATGAGCCTAACCCGCGACTACGTGCGCTATATGACCGGCAACATGATCCTGCTCGGCGCCGAGTTCGACAAGATCATCACCATCGCAGTGGTCACGCTGGTGCTCGCCGCCGCGGTGGTGCGGGCCCGCCAGACCCTGTTCGCCGCCGCTGCGGAAGGCACCGCCAAGCGCGATCTGTCGCGGTTTTTCGACGCCAACGTGGCGCGCCAGATTACCGGCGGCGACCACCAGATCGTCGCCGGCGAGGGCGAACAACGCACGGCGGCCGTGTTGATGCTCGACATCCGCGGCTTCACCGCGCTGTCGCACAGCCTGCCGGCGGCCGACCTGATCAAGCTGCTGTCCGATTACCAGGCCCGCATGGTGCCGGCGATCCAGAGCCGCGGCGGCAGCATCGACAAGTTTCTCGGCGACGGCGTGATGGCGACCTTCGGCGCTGCGGTGCCCAGCAACACCTACGCCGCCGATGCCCTGCGCGCGGTCGACGCGGTGCTCGAGGCGACGACCGCGTGGAACGACGAGCGCGCGGCGGCCGGTCTGGCGCCGGTGCCGGTCAACGCCGCGGTGGCCACCGGCGAATTGATCTTCGGGGCGGTGGGCGACGATCAGCGGCTGGAATATACGGTGATCGGCGAACCGGTGAACCTCGCCGCCAAGCTGGAAAAGCATACCAAAGCCGAGCGGGTGCGCGCGCTGGTCACCGACGCCGCCTATCAAACCGCGCTGCGCCAGGGCTACGAGCC
>JBFKGW010000357.1:0-3773 GCA_041633145.1 Alphaproteobacteria bacterium | reverse complement strand
GGGCGACGAGCGAAACGAGGCTCGGGTGCATACCACGATGGCGGTGGCGTCGGCCCAGGGTGCGCACGTCACGGCGCTGTACATGATCCCGCCGTTCAATATCCCGGTCTATGCCGCAGTGCCGATCCCCTCCGACATCGCCGATCGATATTATGCCGACGAGGAAGCGGCGGCGAAGCCGGTGATTGACGCGTTTGAGGCGGCGGTTGCGGCACAGGGCGATATCACCGGCGAGTTCCGCATCAGCCGGTCGCTGCCGCTCGACGCGCTGCAAGACAATTCATCATTCGCCGATCTCATCGTGCTCGGTCAGCCCCACGAGGAGGGGTACGAACCGGCGACCGAATCGCTGATCGGCGATATTGCGCTGTCGTCCGGGCTGCCGGTCTTGGCGGTGCCGCGGGTTGGCGAATACGACAGCCTGGGCAAGAACATTCTGGTGGCGTGGACGCGCCGGCGCGAGAGCACGCGGGCAGTACGCGAAGCGCTGCCGCTGCTGACCCAGGCCGATCGGGTGCTGGTGCTGCGGGCCAATCCGCCCGACGACGGCCGCGAAGCCGAGATCGGCGCCTATCTGGCGCGCCACGGCGTCAAGGTCGACATCAAGGACTCGGTGGTCAAGGAAGTCTCGATCGCAGACGCCATCCTCAATACCGTCTCCGACGAAGGCTGCGATCTGATCGCCATGGGTGCCTACGGCCACTCGCGGGTGCGCGAGTACGCCTTCGGCGGTGTCACCCGCGACATCCTGCGCCACATGACCGTACCGACCCTGTTCGCCCACTAAGCGCCGGTTGCCGGCGCATGCCTGGTTTGTGCCGGCGCCGGCGGATAGGACGGTGTGATAGGGTGTGGCGATGACGGATACGCCACACCCAGTTGGCGAATTGCGGCGGACGCTATCGCTGCCGATGTTGACCCTCTATGGGGTCGGCACCACCATCGGCGCCGGCATTTACGTTCTCGTCGGCAAGGTGACCGGTGCCGCCGGATTGTTGGCGCCGCTGAGTTTCATGCTGGCCGCCCTGTTGGCGGGGTTCAGCGCCTTGAGTTTCGCCGAGTTGTCCGCCCGGTTTCCCCGCAGTGCCGGCGAAGCGGTTTATGTTATCGAGGGCCTGCGCAGCCGCCGCCTCGGAACCGTTGTGGGGCTCCTGGTCGTGCTGACGGGCATCATATCGTCGGCGGCTATTACGATCGGCGCGGCGGGCTACCTCAATACTCTGGTGACGGTGCCGTCGGCGCCGGTCATTGTTGGGATCGTCGTCGCCCTTGGTGCCATCGCCGCCTGGGGCATCCGCGAGGCGGTCATGGTCGCCGCCGTCCTGACCTTGATCGAGATCGCTGGCCTGCTGTTGATCGTTTGGGTCGGACGCGGCGCGTTCGATCACATCCCCGAGGCGTTGTCAGCGCAACCGCCTGCGTTCGATCTCGCTGTCCTGATCGGTGTGGCGTCGGGCGTCGTCTTGGCCTTCTTCGCCTTCATCGGCTTTGAAGACATGGTCAATGTCGCCGAAGAAGTGCGCGAGGTCCGCCGCACGCTGCCCCTGGCGATCATCCTGACCCTCCTGATTACAACGCTGATTTACTTGGTGGTGTCGGTGGTGGCGGCGTTCAGCCTGCCGATCGCACAGGTGGCGGCATCGGAGGCACCGCTGGCGCTGATTTATAGCGAAGCGACCGGAAAGGCGCCGGTGCCGATCTCCCTCATCAGCCTCGTCGCGGTCGTCAACGGTGCGCTGATCCAGATAATCATGGGCTCGCGCGTGCTATACGGTCTGGCGAGCCAGGGACAGTTCTTTGCGATGTTCGCGACGGTCAACCGAACTACGCGGACGCCGGTCAAAGCAACGGTAGCGGTTACCAGCGCGGTCTTGGTGTTCGCGCTGGCGCTGCCGCTGGAAAACCTGGCGCGGCTCTCTTCGCTGGTCATATTGATCGTCTTCGCACTGGTAAATCTGGCGCTGGCCGTTCTGAAAACGCGCCAGCCAGCGCCGGCCGAGGCGATCGACCTGCCATTCTGGATCCCGCTCGTCGGGTTTGTCGTCAGCGGCTTTTTTGTCTTATTTCAGACCGCCGAATTCGCCGTCCGCCTGTTCTAGGTGGGGGCGTCAGCAGTTGGTCTGCTCGGTCCCGGTTGGCGCCAGTGGGTCGACCGTTTGGGTCTGCCAGGTTGCGCCCGGCGGGGCCGGTGTGGTGGAGCCGGGCAGGAAGCAGATAACCGGAAAGCGGAACAATTCACCCGCCGGGTCTGACCATTCGCGCGCCAGCCACTTCATCGGGTCGGACAGATCGACCCTGATGGTGGCGCAGTGGTGCGCGCCAGCAATGGCGAATTGGTGCTGTAAGAGGCTGCGCGCGACGGGCTGGCCGGCCGGCAGACCGAGGATAACGACATCGCGCACCGCCAGGGTCGTTGAATCGACCAAATCGGTGAGCACATCGTAGGAGAGCAGGCCGCGGATGCAGTCACGATAATCGGCGACGATGATGCCTCGATGGCCCTGTTTTGCTGTTGCCGGTCCGAGATATGATTTCGCGTAATCGCGCCATACCTCGAGCGTCAGATTTTCCTTTAATTCGCGAACTAACGGATATGCCTGATCAATTCTTTCGGCATTCAACCTAGAAGTGCGAATTTCCGAGATATTTCTTTCGCTGGGCATGGCGAATAGATACTATTGGCCCGTTCCGCCCAATCATTGATTTGCCTCAAATTGGGCAGTGATATAAACAATGTCTGATATAAGCCGGATGGTATATCGGCGAGACGGGCATACGGGGAGTTTCGATGACTGATGCGCATGAAAGCAGCGCGAGGTCCTCTTCGCGGCTGTCGCAACACTGCGAGCAGTGTAGCGTGCGCCATCGCGCCATGTGCGCGGCGGTCGATTTCGAACATCTCGGCGCGCTGGAGCAGATCGTCAGCCACCGCAGCTACGCGCCGGGGCAGGCGATTTTCGAGGAAAGCGAAGCCGCCGATTACGTCTACAACATCTCCAACGGCGACGTACGGCTCTACAAGTTGCTCGCCGACGGGCGCCGCCAGATCACCGGATTTCTGCGCCCAGGCGATTTCCTCGGGCTGGTGAAGCAGGACGCGTACACCTACGGCGCCGAGGCGATCGACAGTGTCGAGCTGTGCTGCATGCGCATCATTGATCTCGAGCGCTTGTTGCGCGAAATGCCGGCGGTTCGCGACCGCCTGCTCGACATGAGCCGCGACGAATTGGCGGCAGCGCAGGAACAAATGCTACTGCTCGGCCGCAAGTCGGCGCGGGAGAAGGTCTTGACGTTTCTGCTGTTGCGCGCGCGCCAACACGACAATCCCGATGACGCGGAATCGGCGATACTCGATCTGCCGATGTCGCGCAGCGATATTGCCGATTATTTGGGACTGACCATCGAAACCGTCAGCCGTACTTTCACCACGTTGAAAGAAGAAGGGCTGATCGATTTACCGTCAGCCCAGCACGTGGTTCTGCCAAATCTCGAGGCAGTCGAGGCGGCCGCCAACGCCGATTGAGCCTGTTAATCGGGTCAGCGACCGCCTGTCGTAAATGCGACGTTAAGCCGACTTCACCTGAATCTTCTTGGCTTTCTTCTTTGCCTCCGGCTTTTTCGGCAGCGTGAGTTCGAGCACGCCGTTCTTGAAATTGGCGGAAATCTTGCTCTCATCCACGTCGCTTGGCAGCGACATCGCTCGTTCGAAGGACCCGTAAGAGCGCTCGATGCGGTGGTAGTGCTTTTTCTTGTCTTCGGTTTCCTTCTCCGCC
>JBFKGW010000356.1:0-3774 GCA_041633145.1 Alphaproteobacteria bacterium | reverse complement strand
GGCCGCAAGAAAGACCGGTTGTTCAATCCCGAACTGAACCTGTCGCTCGGCCAACGCTATATCGACCACCTGGTCTCCGATAATTCGATCCCCGACGATTTGTTCCGCCTGACCACCGCCTACAATGCCGGCCCCGGCAATCTGCGTCGCTGGGAGCGCAAAATAAATTACGGCAGTGATCCCTTATTGTTCATCGAAAGCTTGCCTTCGCGCGAAACACGCCTTTTCATTGAGCGAGTCCTGACTAACTTATGGATATACCGCGATCGGCTCGGCCAGCCGTCGCCGTCACTCGATGATGTTGTTTCGGGAACATGGCCGGGTTATCGCCAACTCGATGGCAAGGTAGGCGTCCGCAACGCCAATGGGAAATACTAAGCAAGAAATCGCGTTTCAACCGCTCAATATAGCCGTACTGACGGTCTCCGACACCCGCACCGCGGCCGACGACACCTCGGGCGACATTCTCGAAGAGCGGCTGACCAAAGCCGGCCACCAGCTCGCCGCGCGCACTATTGTGCGCGACGAGATCGATGCGATTGCCGAGCAGTTTCGAACCTGGATCGACGATCCGGGCATCGACGTGGTGATCTCGACCGGCGGCACCGGGGTCACCGGCCGCGATGTGACGCCAGAAGCGCTGGCGCGGGTGGCGGAAAAGCACATTCCGGGTTTCGGCGAAATGTTCCGCTGGCTGAGCTATCAGAAAATCGGCACCTCGACGGTCCAGTCGCGCGCCGATGCCGGGGTCGCCGGCGGTACTTACATTTTCGTTCTGCCGGGCTCGCCCGGCGCCTGCCGCGATGGTTGGGACGGCATCTTGCAGGACCAGCTCGACATTCGCCACCGGCCGTGCAATTTCGCCGAGCTGCTACCGCGGCTGACCGAAACCGACGCCGCGTCGGCATGACCCGCTGCGCGCCCGCACATTGTCGGTGACCACGGCGCCATCAGCCGAAGCGCTCGCCGCAGAGCTACGCCGGCTGCCTTCGGCCTCTGAAACCGCCAGCCACGCGCTGTCGATCCTCACCACCAAGGGAATTTCGCACGACCACTGGCGCATCGGCGACAGCGGCCTGGTGCTGCGGGTGCCGCGGATGAGCCAGTGGGGCCTGGATGCGCAGGCACAGCTTGCCTACGAGGCGGCTGCGTTCGCGCGCGCCAGCGCCAGCGGCCATTGCCCGCGACTGCTCGACACCGTGCCGGTTTGCGAAACCCTGCCGCGCGGCGCCCTCATCGTCGACCTGATCGACGGCCGGCCGCCGCGCTTGCCCGATGACATGGCGGCGATCGCCGACGCGTTCGTCGCGATCCACCGATTACCGGTACCACCGCCCGCCGCCCGCGCGCCGCTGCAAACCCACAGCGCGCCGATCGCCGCGACGTTGCGGGTGATCGAAGAACAAGCCGCCTTCTTGCCCGATGCCAAATTGTCCGAGGACGCACGCGCCGCCATCGCCGACGAGCTGGCCTGGGCGCGCGATTTCGCGACGCAGGGCGAGCCCGATATCGCGCTGTGTCTGGTTGGCACCGATACCCATCCAGGCAATTTCCTGATCGATCGCGCGGGCAAGGCCTGGTTCGTCGATCTGGAAAAGGCGCTCTATGGCGTGCCGCCAATTGATCTGGCGCACGCCACCCTGGCGGTCGCCACCGGCTGGGATCCCGACAGCGCCGCGCGCCTCGACGCCGGCGAAGTCGGCGCGTTCTACTGCCGCTATCTCGACCAGGTCGGTTCGGCCCGCGCCGCCGAGTTGGCGCCCTGGTTGATCCCGCTACGCCGGCTGACCTGGCTGCGCACCATGACCTGGTTCGCCCGCTGGCAGGCCGCCTGGCAGGGCGGCAACCACCCGGCCTCGCGCGACGCAGCAATGACCGAACACATCGCCCGCCATATCGCCGCCTGCTTCGAAGCCGAGGCGATCGCCGAAGCCCGCACCGACTGGCTGGAGACCGACCTGGGGCAGGCGATCGGGTAAAGACGCCCCGGAATTATTTCAACGGCAGACCAACGCCCACGCCGGCGAATACCAGATCAAATGTTCTTGTTATGTTCTTTATATGCTGGTATTGTTTATGTATGGGATCGATGACAATAGCGCGCCAGTCCGCCGAACCGGCATTAATGGGCGCCGCAAGCACGCCATCCGACGTGTTGCCGGCGCGCAAGCGAAAGAGCCGCGGCGCGATTACCAACCGCGAGGGCCGCTTCGAGCGTTTCCACAGCGAGCGGCTCGACGACGGTTGGCAGCGCGCGGACGACCTTGCCGACGAGCCGCCGCGCCTCGACACGCAGGTGCAGATCGACACCAGCCGCACCGTGATCGCCCGCAACCAGTCGCCGGACATCGGCTTCGACCGCTCGATCAACCCCTACCGTGGCTGCGAGCATGGTTGCATCTATTGTTTCGCCCGGCCGACCCACGCCTGGCTCGGCCTGTCACCGGGCCTCGATTTCGAGACCAAGCTGTTCGCCAAGCCCGATGCAGCGGAAATTTTGCGGCGCGAACTGGCGGCACCGGGCTACCGGCCGCGCACCATCGCCATGGGCACCAACACCGACCCCTATCAGCCGGTCGAACGGCGGCTAAAGATCACGCGCCAGATCCTGCAAGTGCTGGCCGAGCACCACCATCCGGTCTCGATCGTCACCAAGAGCCAACTGGTCGCCCGCGATATCGACATTCTGGCGCCGATGGCGGCCAAGGGGCTGGCGAGCGTTTCTGTCTCGGTGACGACGCTGGATGCAAAACTCGCTCGTTCTATGGAACCCCGCGCGGCCCCGCCGGAACGGCGGCTGGCGACCATCAGCGACCTGGCCCGCGCCGATATTCCGGTCGGCGTCATGGTGGCGCCGGTGATCCCGGCGCTGACCGACCACGAGCTCGAGGCGATCCTTATCCGGGCGCGCCAGGCCGGCGCCACGCGCGCCGGCTATATCCTGCTGCGCTTGCCGGGCGAGCTGAAGGATTTGTTCCGCGAGTGGTTGGCCGAACACGTACCGGAGCGCGAACGCCGCGTGCTCAACCGTATGCGCGAGTTTCGCGGCGGCGACCTCTATCGCAGCGAATTCGGCACGCGCATGCGCGGCTCGGGACGGCACGCCGAGCTGCTGGCGACCCGCTTCGAACTCGCCTGCCGCCAGAACGGCCTCAACATCGATAGCAACAGCATCGATTCGCGCCGCCTCGACGACAGCCAGTTCAAAGCACCCCAGCAAGCGCAACCCGACGAGCGGCAGCTGCAGTTATTTTCCTGATTCCGAGCGACTGAATAAGGTGCGGTTATAGCGACGTGTGCTAGCTTACCCGCGCCATGCTCGCCCACGAACAACTGATCCCGCTGGCGGTCGTCATTCTCGTCGCATTGTCGTGCGGCGTCATCTTCACCCGCTTCCGCCAACCGGCGGTGATCGGTTACATCCTCGCCGGTGTGGTATTGGGGCCATCGGTCTTCGGCCTCGTGCGCAACGAAGCGAACATCGCGCTGTTGGCCGACCTCGGCGTGCTCTTGCTGCTGTTCGTCATCGGCATGGAATTGAGCCTGCGCGCCTTCCGGCGCATTTGGCGAATTGCCGTGGCGACGGTGGTGCTGCAGACCCTCGGGGCGTTGGTCGTGGTCTGGTTCATCGGCCAGGTGATGGGATGGCCGACGACCGCGATCATGCTGCTGGCGTTCGTCCTGGCGCTGTCGAGCACCGCTGTGGCGGTCAAAATTCTCGAAGATATCGGCGAACTGCGCACCCGCACCGGGCGCATCGCGGTCGGTATATTG
>JBFKGW010000355.1:0-3784 GCA_041633145.1 Alphaproteobacteria bacterium | reverse complement strand
GCCAGCGGCGAACTGATCGCATCCTTCGCGCTGACCGAACCGGAAGCGGGTTCCGACGCCGCTTCGCTGCGCACCTCCGCGCGGCTCGATGGCGATCACTACGTAATCAACGGCACCAAACGCTATATCACCAACGCCCCCCACGCCGGCATCTTCACCCTGATGGCGCGCACCAATCCCGACGAGCCGGGCGCGCGCGGTATCTCCGCCTTCATCGTCGAACGCGATATCCCCGGGCTCTCGGTCGGCACGCCGGACAAGAAAATGGGCCAACAGGGTGCTCATACCGCCGACGTAATCCTCGAGAACTGCCGGGTGCCGGCGAGCGCGATCATCGGCGGCGTGCCCGGCCAGGGCTTCAAGACCGCGATGAAGGTGCTCGACCGCGGGCGCCTGCATATGGGCGCGATTGCGGTGGGCATGGCCGAACGGCTGATCGACGAGAGCCTGCGCTATGCCTCCGAGCGTCGCCAGTTTGGCAAGCCGATCGGCGAATTCCAGTTGGTCCAGGCGATGCTCGCCGACAGCCGCACCGAGGCCTACGCCGGGCGCACCATGGTGATGGACGCCGCCCAACGCTACGACGCCGGCGAGGCTATCGGCACCGAAGCGGCGTGCTGCAAGCTGTACTGCACCGAGATGGTCGGCCGGGTCGCCGACCGGGCGGTGCAAATCTTCGGTGGCGCCGGATATATGGCCGAGTATCCCATTGAGCGCTTCTACCGCGACGTCCGGCTCTTGCGCATCTACGAAGGCACGTCGCAGATCCAGCAGCTGGTGATCGCCCGCAATATGCTGCGCGAGGCCCAGGCCAAAAATTAGAAACCAATTTAGCCAGAGCAGGTAACGATATGAAATTCATCAGTTTCCGATATGTGAACCGCGACACCTGGGGCCTCTACGGCCCTGACGGCGGGGTGATCGATTTGGGCGCCGAGTTCATCACCACGATGCCCACCCTGCGCGATTATCTGGCCGCCGATGACGCGGCCCGGGCCAAGGTCGACGAGTATTTGAAGACCGGTTTCGGCGGCGGCGGCGGCAAGACCTCCGATTTTCCGCTCGCCGACGTCACCCTGCTGCCGCCGATTACCAATCCCGGCAAGATCATCTGCGCCGGCCTGAACTACCGCAAGCACGCGCAAGAAACCGGCAATCCGATCCCGCCCCATCCCATGTTGTTTGCCCGCTGGCCGGAAACCCACGTCGGCGATGGCCAGCCGATCCTGTTGCCGCGGGAATCCGAATGCTTGGATTTCGAAGGCGAACTGGCGGTCATTATCGGCAAGACCGCACGCCGCGTGGCGGAGAGCGACGCGCTCGACTATGTCGCCGGCTACAGTTGCTACAACGAAGGCTCGATCCGCGACTGGCAGGGCCACACCTCGCAAGTTATGCCCGGCAAGAACTTCTATCACTCGGGCGCCTTCGGGCCGTGCCTGGTCACCGCCGATGAAATTCCCGACCCGGCCGATCTCATGCTGGAAACGCGGCTCAACGGCGAGGTGGTTCAGCACGAGGGCGTCGACGATCTGATTTTCAACGTGCCGCAGCTGATCGCCTACATCTCGACGTTCATCGAGCTTGCGCCCGGCGATGTCATTGTCACCGGCACGCCGAGCGGCGTTGGCGCCGCGCGCCAGCCGCCGCTGTGGATGAAGGCCGGCGACACGGTCGAGGTGGAAATCTCGAAAATCGGCGTCCTGCGCAACCCGATCGAGGCCGACTGAGCGGCCTCAATCGCCGATGATCAACGCCGCCCGGCCGGTCACCAAACCCTGGTCGAGGCGCTGGTGCACCGTCTCGGCCTCTTCCAGCGGATAGGTCTCGGTGACCAACGGCCAGACATCGCCGCGGGCGCAGATCTCCAATGACTCGATGACCTGCTGGACACTGCAATAGCGGCTGCCCAGCAGCTCCAGTTCCTTCGACAGCATGGCCGGCGCCGGCGCCTGGAACGGCTGCCCTGCCCCGCCCAAGGTCACGAACCGGCCGCCGATGCCCAGGCTATCGACCGCCTGTTGCTGGGTGTTGGCGGTCGACACATAGTCGACCGCCACATCGACGCCGCCGCCCTTGGTCAGCTCCATGATCTGTTCGACGACGTTGTCTTCCGAGGCGTCGACCACCATGTCGGCACCGAGATCTTTGCAAACCGCCAGCTTGTCCGCCATCACGTCGACGGCGATGACGTTGGCGTGGGCCCATTTGCACATCATAATTTGATGCACGCCGAGGCCGCCGCCGGCGCCGAACACGGCAACCGTGTCGGTCGGCGCGACGCGGGCGCGCGCCAACACCTTATACGGCGTGGCGATGGCGTCGCTAATGACGCCGACATCTGCCGGCTTGTTCTTGTAGTCGAGCCCTTCCGGCAGCTTGATGAAATTGCGGATTGGCAGCTTGATATATTCCGCATAGCCGCCATCGATCTGGCGGCCGACATAGCCGCGATTGACGGTCGAGATCGGGGCGCGGCCGGCCCGCGTCCACTTGTCCTCACCGTCGATCAGGTAGAAATAGGCGGTTACTGGATCGCCAACTGCCAGCCCGCCGCTACCATCGCCGCCGGTGCCGATTTCGACGATCTCGCCGGTAATCTCGTGGCCGATGATGACCGGGAAGTTCGCCTGGCCGCGCCCCGCCTTGATGTGGTGGATGGTCAGCCCCGACCCGCAGGCCAGCACCTTCGCCACCGCTTCGCCCGGACCGGGTGTCGGGTCGGGTACTTCTTCCAGCGAGAATGGATCGCCGGCTTTGTGCAGAACTTGTGCTTTCACGAACTTCCCCCTTTATTTGAGTGCCACGCCGCCTTGGTGTGCGCTTGAGGCCATATAAAAACCGGTGTTTGACCTTAAAGCAACGCATTCAGTGCTTGCGCCGCGGCGGTGTCTTTGGCACCCCTATCCCATGGCGGAATTCATTGTAGGGCGCCTGTTCGGGTGGCCCGACTTTGCTAACGACGGCGACGATGTCTGGATTATTCACCTGGATGATCCCGGCTTTATCATGCGGGTCATCCATCGGCCGGAAGATACGCTGCCAAGCGGTGAATTGAGCGATCTATATTTTCCCCTCGAATTCGATAGCCGCTTCGCTCTTGGCAATTTGGTGTTTCTCGAGCCGCGCCAGGCCGATCCGCGAATCGTTGCCGAATTAGTCGGCTCGGCCATCGAGGCGATCAGCGATGAGGAAGTGGCCCGGCGGCTGAGCTTCGAACCGCTCGGCTTCAACCCATCGTCGATGGAAATTCAGCTCGAGGATATTCCCTTGGGATTCGTCATCGGCGTGCTCCACGAGAGCGATACCACCGTGACCGATGACGGCCCTTGGGTCGTCCACGTTGCGCCGCCGCCGTTCGCGCTGCGGGTGTGCGATCTCACCAACGAAGATTTGGCTCCGGAAGACATTTGGGCGTCGCTGGGCGACGGCAACGTGTTGGGCCATCTACAGTGGCTGACCAGTATGGCGTGCGACCGCGACGACCTGCAGCTGCGTGCGGAAACCGCCGCCGGTTACATCGTCGACGACGCCTGCGCAATGATGCCGGCGTTACTGCCGGGCGATTGACCGGGGGCGAGTCTCAGGCGACGCGGGAGACCGAGGCGCCCGTATTTTCTTTGATTGTCGCCACCGCTTCGTCGAGTATTTCCGGCATTTGGTTCGCCAGGAGGCTGGCGCGCGCGGCGCGGCCATCGCGGCATGCCTTGGTCAATTCGATGATGTGGGCGTTGAGGCGGATGGCGCCGAGACTATTGAAATTGCTGCCCATATCGTAGGCTTC
>JBFKGW010000354.1:0-3787 GCA_041633145.1 Alphaproteobacteria bacterium | reverse complement strand
GCGCTCGGCGAGCAATTCCGCCAAATCGCGCGGCTTCATGCCGGCCGCCTTGGCCAGGATCATCGCCGCGTTGCTGGTCAGATCGCCATGGGCGGCATCGCGCGGCGGCTCGACGGTGACCCGCGTGGTATCGAGGCCGTCAGGCAAGCTGCCGGCGTCCTGCAGGGCTTTTATTTCTTCCTGAACAAATTCGCCGAACTGAGTGAAAACATTCATTAAAGTGCTTCCGGACTAAAGAGTTTGCGATGGACTTCGAGGGCGTAGCGGTCGGTCATGCCGGCGATGTAGTCGGCGATCACGCGGGCGCGCCCGGCCGCGTCTTTCGCGCCGACCAGGCGGCGCCATTCCGCCGGCAAGAGCTCCGGCTCGGCGAACAGCAGGTCGAACATTTCGCTGACCACCCGCCGCGCCTTCGAGGTCATGCGGTTGACCCGGTGATGGCGGTACATGTTCTCGTGCAGAAACGCCTTTACCGCGCGGTCGGCGGCGACCAGGTCTGGCGAAAAAGCCGCCACCGGCCGGTCGAGTGCGCGGATATCCTCGACCGACGCCGCGCCGGTATCGGCCAGCCGCTGCCGGGTTTCGGCCAGCAGATCCTCGACCATGGAGCCGATCATCTGGCTGATCGAAACATGGACAAGGCGACGCCGTTCGATATCGCCGTGGCGCTCGCGCATGGCGCGGAACGCCGGGCCGACCAGCGGCAAGTCGGCGATATCGTCGAGATCGAACAAACCGGCGCGTAAACCGTCGTCGACATCGTGGCTGTTGTAGGCAATGTCGTCGGCGAGCGACGCCACCTGCGCTTCGGCCGAGGCGAAGCTATCGAGCGCCAGGTCGTGTTCGGCGACATATTCGGCGATCGCCGCCGGCAACGACCCGCCATCCTTGCCGGCGAGCGGTCCTGTCAGCGGGCCGTTATGCTTGACCAGCCCTTCCAGGGTCTCCCACGACAGGTTGAGGCCATCGAAGGTCGGGTAACGCCGCTCCAGCTTGGTCACCAGGCGCAGCGTCTGGGCGTTGTGGTCGAAGCCGCCATAGGGCGCCATCGCCGCGTCGAGCGCGTCCTCGCCGGCATGGCCGAACGGCGTGTGGCCGAAGTCGTGCGCGAGTGCCAGCGCTTCTGCCAGGTCCTCGTTGAGGCCAAGGGCGCGGCTCACCGAGCGGGCGATCTGCGCCACTTCCAGGGAATGGGTCAGCCGCGTGCGGTAGTAGTCGCCCTCGTGATAGACGAACACCTGAGTCTTGTGCTTGAGACGGCGAAACGCGCTGCAATGGATCACCCGGTCGCGGTCGCGCTGAAAGGCGCTGCGGTAGGAACTCTCCGGTTCGTCGTACAGGCGACCGCGGCTCTGCGCCGGATCGCAAGCATAGGGCGCCAGAACCGGGCCGTAGCTGGTGGAAGCCGGGGGAATCGGGCGACTTTGCGCTGGGCTCACGGGCATGGCGCGCAAAGTACGCGCGCGCCGGCCTATTGCAACGGAAAATTGACAAATGCCCGCTTATTCTTACATAGCTGTAGCGTCACCAAACTGACACACAGCGATAAGCTATAGCCCAACGGTCATGACCGAGACCCAGCCCGATACCCAGAGCGACGAGGCCCTGCCGCGTACGATCACGCTGACCGACAGCGCCGCCGCGCGGGTCGCCGAACTGCTCGCCGACGAAGACCCCGGCGGCGCGGCCGGCATGATGCTGCGCGTCTACGTCAACGGCGGCGGCTGCTCGGGCTTCACCTACGGCTTTACCTTCGACGATGAAGTACGCGACGACGACCGGGTGTTCGAGGCCGGCGGCATCACCGTAGTCTGCGACGACGCCTCGCTCGATCTCATTGGCGGCAGCCGTCTCGACTGGGTCGAGAGCCTGGGCGGCGCCTCCTTCCAGCTGACCAACCCCAACGCGACGGCCCAGTGCGGCTGCGGCGCCAGCTTTTCGGTTTAGCGGTTCCCGCTCGCGTGCTAGCGTTGATGCCCGCCCTCCGGCGGGTATTTTTATGTCCCCCTAACGGACCAACGCTGCCGTGAAAATAGCCACCTGGAACGTCAACTCGATCAAGGCGCGCCTGCCCAATGCCGTCGCCTGGCTGAAGGAAGCGCAGCCCGACGTGGTGCTGCTGCAGGAACTGAAAGTCACCGACGACAACTTCCCGGCGCTGGAGATCGAGGAACTCGGCTACAACTGCGCCGTGCACGGCCAGAAGACCTATAACGGCGTCGCCATCTTGTCGAAGTTTCCCTTGAACGATGTCAGTACCGGCCTACCCGGCGACAAGAGCGATGAACAGTCTCGCTACGTCGAGGCCTGGGTCGACGCCGGCGATAGCGCGGGCGTTCGTGTCGCTTCGATCTATCTGCCCAACGGCAACCCGGTCGACACCGACAAGTTTTCCTACAAGCTCGGCTGGATGGAGCGGCTGGTCCGCCATGCGAGGGCCCTGTTGGCAAGCGAGGAGCCGGTGGTGCTGGGCGGCGACTATAACGTTATCCCGGCCGACGAAGACTGCTACGATCCCACCGCCTGGGCCGACGACGCGTTGGCGCGGCCGGAATCTCGGGCCCGCTTCCGCACCCTGCTCAACCTCGGCTACACCGAAGCGTGGCGCACGTTGCACTCGGAAGGCCACGTTTATTCGTACTGGGATTATCAGGGCGGAGCCTGGCAGAAGGACAACGGCATTCGCATCGACCATTTGCTGCTGTCGCCGCAAGCCGCCGACCGGCTCACCGCCTGCGAGATCGACAAGGGCCCGCGCGGCAAGCAAAAGGCGTCTGATCACACGCCGGTGTGGTGCGAGTTGAGCGACGGTTAAGGGTTGGCGAAGAAATTACCATCTCCCTGAGGGAGAGCGTTCTTTGTCCACTGCCTACATGCCGCCGCCGAAATCACCGCCGACGCCTGCACCGAAACCGCCGGCGTCGCCGCCGGCACCATCGCCGCCAATGCCGTCATAGCCGCCAGTCATCTCACCGCCGCCCGGCGCCATCGGGGCATAGTCTGACGCGGCGGCGCCCATGACGAAACCGGTCCAAATGCCCATATCGGCAGCGTGCATCAGACGGCGCGATCGCAACATGCGTTCGCCGCGCCGTTGTTCGTCGGGATCGTCCGATAGCTTCAGGGCCTCGGCCGCCGCCAATTCACCCAACAGCCGCTGGTACTTTTGCCACAGCCGGTAAACGCGCCATCCTGTGAAGGCGATCACCGCCGCCAGCACCAGCCCGAGCACCACCTCGCCGGCGTCGAGCCGGGCGATCACGAACCACGCGAAAACTGCCAGCCCTAATCCGTCAATCAGGCGACGTAGCATGGGATCCTCCCGGATTGGCGAAACCAAGCCAGAACTTTACTACAGATCCGCGTAGACGTGGGTCTCCGCCTTGGCGCCGGGGTGGGTGACCGCGCCGTAACGCGCGTCGCCGACGGTCTGCGCGTACTTCCACAGGGTGCCGGCCTGATAGTTGTTTTCCTGCGGTTGCCAGGCCTTGCGGCGCTCGGCGAGTTCGTCGTCGGACAGCTCCACGTCGAGGGTGCCGGCTTCGGCGTCGATCACAATCATGTCACCGGTCTCGAGCAGGCCGATCGGCCCGCCCGCCGCCGCCTCGGGGCCGACATGGCCGATGCAGAAGCCACGGGTGCCGCCGGAGAACCGGCCGTCGGTGATCAGCGCCACCTTCTCGCCCATGTCCTGGCCATAGAGCGCGCCGGTGGTCGACAGCATCTCGCGCAGGCCCGGCCCGCCCTTGGGGCCCTCGTTGCGGATCACCAGCACGTCGCCTTCCTC
>JBFKGW010000353.1:0-3808 GCA_041633145.1 Alphaproteobacteria bacterium | reverse complement strand
GCGGCAGAGCCCAGCGTGAGCGCGCCGACCAGTACGCCGATCATCAACCCCATATCGCCCTTGGCCCAGGTCGAGGCCAATTTCATGCCCACCGGGTAGATCCCGGCCATGCACACCCCAGTGACGAAGCGCAAAACGATGGCGGTAGCGGACGCGGGCTCGATCAGCAGGATCAGCGCGTTGGCGCCCGCCGCAACAAACGCCGACCACATAAAAAAACGCCGTGGATCGAGCCGGTCGGCCAGACCGAGCAAGGCGCTGACGACGGTGCCGGCGACGAAGCCGGCCTGCACCGCGCTGGTAAACAGCGAGGCGATCGCCGCCGGCAGCTCGATTTCAGCGCGCAAGGCGGGCACGACGGCCGACGCCGAGAACCACAACGCCATCGCCGCGACCTGACAAAACGCAATGACAGCGAGGGCATGTCCCCGGCTCGACGACATAGCGGATGACCCGATCCGATTTTACACAAAACTACCGGACAATAGGTAGCCGACGGATGCCGCACACGCCCAATGAAAAGTGCGTGTGCGGCGCCTGAATATCGGTATAGGGGTCAGGCGGCGGCCTTGGCCTCCTGGCGCTGAGCAATCACGGTTTCCGCTTCGCGGCCGCCGAGTTCCTGCAGATGGTCGAACTCGTACCGGAAGGTACCGGTGCCTTGCGTCAACGAGCGCAGTTCGATGATCAGATCGGCCATCTCCGCCTGTGGCAGGTTGGCGTTCACCGTATCCCAGCCGGCCCAGCCTTCTTTGGAGTCGAAGCCCAACAGCTGGCCGCGCCGTCCGCTGACGATTTGGTTGACCTTGCTGGTGTGCTCTGACGGTACGTCGATTTCGACCTTGTAGATCGGCTCGAGCAATACCGGATTGCACTTCGGCATGCCTTCGCGCATTGCGGCCTGCGCCGCAGTCTGAAATGCCATATCGGACGAATCGACCGCGTGGTGTTGGCCGTCGAACAGGCAGACCCCGATATCGACCACTGGAAAGCCGAGCGGGCCTTCGACGAGATATCTGCGCACACCGGTCTCGACCGACGGGATGTACTGGCGCGGTACCGAGCCGCCAACCACCCGTTCGGTAAATTCGAACCCTTCGCCGCGCGCGCGCGGGCCGATTTCGATATGAACGTCGCCAAATTGGCCATGGCCGCCACTCTGCTTTTTGTGGCGGGCGTGCTGCTCGATCTTCTTGCGGATGGTTTCCTTGTAAGGAACGCTCGGCCGACGGGTCGTTACGGCGACATTGTACTTCTCGGCCAATTGTTCCGCGCCCACGGTGAGGTGGATCTCGCCCTGGCCGTGCAGAACCAGTTCATGGGTGTCGGCATTGTGCTCAACGACGTACGACGGGTCCTCTTCGACCAGTTTGGCCAGCGCCGACGACAGCTTCACCTCGTCGTCGCGCTTTTCGACTTCGACCGCCACCGCATAAACCGGCGGCACCGGGCCGTCCCACGGATCGCCGCCTGCGCCGCGGCCCGATAGCGTCAGTACGTCGCCGGTCTTGGCCTCTTCGAGCCGACCCAGCGCGACGACATCGCCAGGACCCGCGCTGTCGACCTTTTCCTGGTCGTGGCCGAGCATGCGGAACAAGCCACCGACGCGCTCGCCGCCGAGCTGCATGCTGTCGCGCACTTCGCCCGACCATACGCGCACGTGGCTCAGTTTGCCCGAGCGGGCCTGGGAGGTCTTGAACACTTGGACGACTGGATCGCTGCTTGGCTCGAAGCCTCGGCGCTCCGCAGTTGTCGCCGGGCTCGGCGCGTCGTGGCGCAGCGATTTCCACAGCCGGAACACGCCGCTCTGGATTTCGCCGGCGCCGATCATGACCGGCACAATGTTGTCGGCCGCGAGGTTCTCGGTGAGCTGCCGATAAATGTCTTTTTCGTCCGGCACGACGTCTTCGAGCAGTTGTTCGAGCAGGTCGTCGTTAAAATCGGCAAGCGATTCGAGTAGCTCCTGGCGCGCCATGGTTTGCTCGTCCGCCAACTCGGCCGGCACTTCGACCACCGTCGAGGGTTCGCCCTCTTTGTACTGGTAGGCGCGCTGACTAATCAGGTCGACATAGCCGGTCGTTTTGTCGCCGTCGCGGATCGGTACATGGCGCAACACCAACGGTAAATCGGAAATCTCCTGCAGCGCCGCGATGGTCTCTTCGAGGGTCGATACCGGGTTGTCCGTCTTATTGATGAACAGGACGTGCGGCACCGACCGGTCGGTCAAGAATTTCAGAATTGGCGACGCCATTTTCGCTTTATTGGCGTCGGGTTCGACGACGACCACAGCGATGTCGGTGGCCATCAGGGCGTTGCGCCCGTCTTGCGAGAATTCGATCGAACCTGGGCAATCGAGGATGGCCCAATCTTCGTCCATGAACTGCGTATGGGCGACGTTGAGCTCGACGCTCATTTGCCGTTTGCGCGCAACCGCCGAAGCATCGCCCACCGTATTGCCTTCTTTCACCGTGCCTTTGCGCCGGACCGCCCCGGTCGCCGCCAGCATCGCTTCGAGCAACGTGGTTTTACCGCTAAGATAGGGGCCCACGAGCGCAACGCAGCGCGGGCCAGAACCTACAGTGTCCGCCATATCTTCCCTCCACAAATCTGAAGTCTCACACTCGGAACCGCACCGGTGCGTTTGCTTTTTTTTTATCGTTTCACTTCTGGGCCCACGGAGTCCAGAGGAAAGGCGCTTGGCTTGGTTAACGATCCAAGATTTTCGCCAATTCACCCGCCACCGCCAAGTGGCCGACCGCGCGCGCCTGGTCGCGCAGTGCCTCCAATTCTGCGCGAATTTGAGCATTTTCGGGATCCCGGCCGAGCGCCGCGACCAGCCGGCCGCGCTGGATATGCAAATCGGCCCAAGGCAGAGGTTCTACCTGCGTAAACGCTTCCAGCGCCGCCGCATAGCGTTCCGCCTCGTCCCAATTTTCGTCCGCCAATGCTGAACTGATGGCGTCGCGGTAGAACCACAGATGGTTGTGGGAGATACAATGACCGCCGGCGAGGACTTCTTCCGCCTCGGCGCGGGCATCTTTGCGACGCTGGAGGTCACCGCTGACCACGGCAATTACGCCAAGAATACGTGGGCCAACGAAGGAGATATCGGTGCGCCGGCTGATTTCGAGCGCGTCTTCGAGCAATGCCAATGCACCGTTGCGATCGCCCTGGCCGTACCTGGCGCGCGCGAGATCGTGCATGACGTACGACGC
The DNA here is from genome assembly GCA_041633145.1 of Alphaproteobacteria bacterium. Classification (GTDB taxonomy): domain Bacteria; phylum Pseudomonadota; class Alphaproteobacteria; order UBA6615; family UBA6615; genus JBFKGW01. Next base: position 593 of record JBFKGW010000353.1, on the reverse strand, counting down.
GAACCGCTCATTGCCGAATTCGCGGGCGGTAGATAGCGCTCGCGACAGCGGATTTTCGGCACCCGCATAGTCATCGCCGTCCATGGCAAACTCGCCGACCAGCATGAGGGCGTACATCTCCGATCGCCGGTTCGCCACTGAATTGGCGAGTTCTGCCGCAGCATTGGCGAGAGCAATCGCGTCGGTCAGCTCATTTTGGTAGCGCAGCAGGTTGGCGACCATGAACTGGTTGCCGACGACAATGCGTCCGAGGCCGTTCTGTTGGGCAATCTCCAAACCCCGGCGGAAATTTTCCAGCGCCGAGCGCATTTGTCCCCGCGCGTAATAGGCGTCGCCAAGACCGCTGAGAGCGGAGGCACGCCATTCCGGATCCTGCGCCGCCTCGGCACAACGCAACGCGGCTTGTTGGTGTTCGAGGCAGTCATCGATATCGCCCGCCGCGAAATGAAACGTCGCGCGGTAGTAGTGAATTTGCGCCTGCTCGCGATCGTCGCCGCCCGGCCGCAAGCGCTCGGCCTCATCCAGCGCCGCCATGCCACCGTCGGCGTCCCCGAGCAGGCGGCAGCTGGCAGCGATGGCAATCCAGAGGGGGC
>JBFKGW010000352.1:0-3808 GCA_041633145.1 Alphaproteobacteria bacterium | reverse complement strand
GGGGGTGGTGATCTTCCTGGTGCTGCTCGAGGTGGCCGCGGGCGGGCACGAGGTCAGCGCCGTCGGTGTGGCGAAGTTCTTCGTGCTGGAGGCGGTCGGCGGGGCGCTGCTGGGGCTGGTCGCCGGCTGGCTCGGCTTTGCCATTCCGCTCAGCTACTGCCTGGTGTTCGGCGCGCTGATCTCGCCGACCGACCCGATTGCGGTGCTCGGTATTTTGAAGTCGATCACGGTGCCGGCCTCGCTGGAAGCCAAGATCGCCGGCGAGAGCCTGTTCAACGACGGTGTCGGCATCGTCGTCTTCACCATCATGGTGGCGATTGCCGTCGGCGCCGAGGGCGGTCATCCGATCACCCCGCTCGGCATCGCCGAGTTGTTCGTCGTCGAAGCGGTCGGCGGCGCGGTGCTCGGCTTGCTCGCCGGCTTCATTGCCTACCGCGCCATCGCCTCGATCGACGAGCATAACCTGGAAGTGCTGATCACGCTCGCCCTGGTGACGCTGACCTATTCGGTCGCGGTGGCGCTGCACATCTCCGGGCCGATCGCCGTGGTCGTCGCCGGCCTGTTGATCGGCAATCACGGCAAACGCTTCGCCATGAGCGAGAGCACGCGCGACCATCTGTTCAAATTCTGGTCGCTCGGCGACGAGGTGCTCAACTCGATCCTGTTTCTGATGATCGGCTTCGAGGTGCTGGCGATCACCTTCACCGGGTCGATCGGCTGGGCCATGGTGGCGGCGGTGCCGATCGCGCTGGCCGCGCGCTTCGTCGCCGTATCGGTGCCGATCAGCGCGCTCAGCCCGATGCGCGAGTTCACCAAGGGGGCGATCCCGGTGCTCACCTGGGGCGGCCTGCGCGGCGGCATCTCGGTGGCGCTGGCGCTGTCGCTGCCGGCCTTTCCCGACAAGAACCTGGTTCTGGCGATGACCTACGCGGTGGTTATTTTTTCCATCGTCGTGCAGGGCCTCTCCATCGCGGGTGTGGTCCGCCGCGTTGTCCGTTAAACTAGCGCCGGCACCAAACAGGCGCGTTTTAGATAATTCGAAGGGAGCGAGACCATGGCATCGGCGATCGACGCGCGCTTGGCGGAACTGGGCATCGAACTGCCGGAACCGCAGCTGCCGCGGGTGGCGAAAATCCTGCCGGCGCTGGTGGTCGATCAGACCCTTTACGTCTCCGGCCAGGTCACCACCTGGAACGGCGAGCTGCGCTTCATCGGCAAGGTCGGCCGCGAATTCGATCTCGAGGCCGGCCGCGAGGCGGCGCGGCTCAGCGCGCTCAATGTGCTGGCGCAGGCGCGCCAGGCGCTCGACGGCGACCTCGACCGCATCGCCCGGGTGATCAATCTGAAGGGCTACGTCAATGCGATGCCCGATTTCACCGACATTCCGGCGGTGGTCAACGGCGCGTCGGAACTGATGATCGATCTGTTCGGCGAGGCCGGCCGGCATACTAGAACCGCGGTCGGCGTGGCGGTTATGCCGTTCGATGTGGCGATCGAGGTCGAGGGCATTTTCGCGCTCGGCTAGGTCGGCTTGTTCGCTCCGAGCTTCCCAGCAGCCTGTTTCGGTCGTGGCGTGGCGAAAAATGGCGGTAGCGCGTGTATATGATCCATGTATTACGCTGCGAAATCTAAAATTTTATTATAGTTTTTTAAAAATAAAGATCAGGTTTTTTAAGATAAATCCAATAATAATCACTGAACGGTCAATAACTGTTCTATATAACCACGGTCATTCCGGCGGTTGAACCATATAAGGCTGTACTCCATTTTGGATGATTCTTCTGATGCGTCGTCGACAAGGATCGTGCGCTTCAATCACCCCTATTTCGAAGTCAATGAAGGCGGTTACTTCAAGCTGGATCCGGCCGACCGTCGGCCTGTCTATATGGTGAATCTCGGCGATCAGACTGGCATGGTTTCGATGCAAGCGGTCAGAAAGGTCCTCCTGCTCGACCATGCAGAGAACGATATCGCAATGCTGGATAGAGTGGGCGAAGCGCTGAGATTCGTTCCCGAAATTCACTTGGGCGACGGCCTGCCAAGCGAAATCTTTGACGGCGAGGCTTCCTGGGAGATTGAAGAGCACCACTGCAAGATCGCCGATCGACGGGTCGTTGCGGCCATGGTGAAGTGGAGCGAAGGATGGGAAGGTCAAATAACCGAACTCGGCGCCTTGCAACAGTTCACCGAAGAATATGTGGATCAGGAGAAAGTCGCGCGGGCGCTCAAACGCCTGGATAAAACTGTCGGGCAGGAAAGCCACGGCCTGTCGCGCATCCAACCGGTCCTGGAACGGCTCACCAAGGAACTGTCCTATATCGAGGCGCTGCGCGAAACGGTCGAGCAGGTCAGAAGGATTGGCAAGATACTCGAATATATTCGGCGTGTTGGCGGTGTGCGCGCCGGTGATACCGAAGATGTCACCGCCGTGCTGCGATTATTCAAACCAATGATGGCGACGTTGGATGAACGCCTGGCATCCGTCGATGATCAGGTGACCGACTTTCTCGCTGCGGTTTCCGAGCACGAGACGCTGTACAAGCATATACAAGAGGTGCGCGACGAATTGCGTTTCGAATTGTCCAACTGGGAAGGACTACTGGCGCAGTGGCGCGACATTTCTCCCAAAAATGTCGATTTGGCCGATTTCGCGCCCAAGGTCGCCGACCTCTATCGATTCCTGGCGCCGTGGTATTCGCCGGTCGACGAGTGGGAGTTGAGGGACCGTCGTTATGATGCTGGCGCGCCCAGTCAGGGCGCAGGACCAGACGAAATTTGGCAAGAGGACTCGGCTGAGCGCGCGGAAGAATCGCCTGCGCCGTCTGCGTAAACCACCTTCGCGGCTTTCCTGGCGCACGGCTCGACGGCCTGATCGCGGGTAACCGGACCGATTGGCCTGAGAAGTAATATAATATTTACACAAATTTTATTTTAACATCAGGTAACATTTATAAGAAAATGCAGTAATACCCGTAAGAAACCCTGCCACCTGGTAATATGTTAGTTGAGACTAACGGCATAAATTTCGCAGGATAGCATTGGGTTTTGGGTGTTTCGGCAGACAGATCCTCTCTAAGGACGGTGCAGTTTGAGCACACGTTCTTTCGGACCAATGCCGATGGGTTTTTCCGCCTGGACGAAACCGACCGCCGCCCGGTTTATGTCATCAATCTCGGCGATCAGACCGGTATCGTGTCGTTTCCCGCGATCCGGCAGGAACTGATGGTGGGAGATTGTATTGGCGACCAAGCGATGCTGGATGCGGTTGGCGAGGCGCTGAAATTCGTCCGCGACATCCGCATTGGCGATACCCTGCCGAGCGAAATCATCAACGGAAAGGCGTCGTGGCGGCCTGAAGCGCACCACCAAACGATCGCCAACCGACGGGTCCTCGCCGCCTTGGTGAAGTGGAGCGAGGGGCGAGACGAATCCGTTACCCAGCCAAACAACCTGCAGCGCTTCCTCGCCGAGCATGTCGATCGGGCGGTCATATCGCGGGCGCTCCGGCGTCTCGATGAAGAGGTTGGCGACGATGGTCAGGGCCTGACAAACATTCAGCCGGTCTTGATGGGGCTTGCCAAAGAGTTGTCGTACATCGAGGCGTTGCGCGAGACCGTCGGGCGGGTGCGGCGCATCGGTACGCTGCTCGACTGCGTTCGCTACAGCAGCGGCAGTCAAGCCAACGACGCGCACGAAATTGCCGCGGTATTACGCGTATTCACCCATATGATGCGCTCGTTTGACAAAAAGCTTAAATCAATCGACGACCAGGTAGGCGATATCGTCGGCGCAGTGTCGGCGCACCAAT
>JBFKGW010000351.1:0-3811 GCA_041633145.1 Alphaproteobacteria bacterium | reverse complement strand
TTTGAGCGCCGATTCCGATGCGAAGATCTTGCACAGCGAGGCGGCGCGGGCGTCGGTGTTGCCTTCGGTCGCCGTCCAGCCGGAATACCACAGATAAAACCGCGCCGACTCGAGCAGCATCTGCATGCGCGCCAGGCGCTGCGCCTGGATCTGATGCTCGAAAATGGGCTTGCCGCCCTGCACCCGCTGCTTGGCATAATTCAGGGTCACATCGTAGGCGCGCTGGGCGACCCCTTATTGATAGCGCCAGAGCCCGTTCTATCGCCCGATCTGATCTCAGAGAAAGATCGGTCGCTGCGAGAAGTGATTTCTTATCAAGGTCTTGTCCGTGCCGTTGTCTTTGAGCGAGGCTAATTGATCTTAGGGAGCCCGGCGACGAAAAAAGTACTTTTCCAGTTCGACGAGGAAATAAACGGTCGAGGAAACCAGAATGATCTCAACCCAGGTCACCAGATCGATCGCTTCTGTCCGGAACAGAAACTGCAGCGGCGGCGCGTAGGTAAACGCCAGCTGGAAAACGATAACGAGACCGATTGCGATCAGAATCGGCCGGCTGCCGAATATCGTCGCGCGATTGAACGAGGACGCCGACAGATGTCGCGCATTGAACAGATAGAACGCTTCGAACATTACGAGCGTGTTGACCGCTGCCGTTCGCGCGAGCTCGATCGAGGCGCCATGCTCGCGTTGCCAAACGAACATACCAAACGTGCCGGCAACCAGGATCACCGAGACCAGCGCAATCCGCCAAAGCAGAAAGCCTGACAGGATGGGTTCGTCGCGCTTGCGCGGCGGCCGTTGCATCACGTTTCGCTCACCGGCCTCGAAGGCGAGCGACAGGGCCAGGGTCACGGCGGTAATCATATTGACCCAGAGAATCTGAGCCGCGGTTATGGGCAGGAGCCGGCCCAACGCGATCGCTAGTATGATTGTCAACGCCTCGCCGCCATTGGTGGGCAGAATGAAAATTATCGACTTTTTCAGGTTGTCGTAAACGGTCCGGCCTTCTTCGACCGCGTGCGCGATCGAGGCGAAATTGTCATCGGCCAGTACCATCTCGGCGGCTTCTTTCGCCGCTTCCGTTCCTTTTACGCCCATCGCGACGCCGACGTCGGCGCGCTTCAGCGCCGGCGCATCGTTGACGCCATCACCTGTCATGGCGACGACATGCCCGGCGGCCTGCAGCGCCTCTACCAGGCGCAACTTGTGCTGCGGGCTCGTCCGCGCGAACACGTTTGCACCTTGAATCCGGCTGGCAAGCTGCGGCCCGTCGAGCGCATCCAACTCACGGCCGGTCAGAACGGCGGCGCTATTGCTCAAGCCAAGCTGGCCGGCCACAGCCCGCGCCGTCGCGGCGTGATCGCCCGTGATCATTTTGACCTGGATCCCCGCCGACCGGCATTGCGCGACCGCTTCGATCGCCTCCCGGCGCGGCGGGTCGGCCAGACCGAACAGGCCAACAAGAACCAAGTTATTATCCACATCTGAAAAACGCAGTTCCCGGTGGCTGTTCGGCGCCGGTCTGAATGCGAGCGCCAGTATCCGCTGACCGCGTCCCGCAACTTCTTCCATGCGCTCGTGCCAATACTCGCCATCAAGCGGTTCGTCGGCGGTGTAGCCACGCTGCCGATCGCACATTTCGAGGATACGTTCTGGGGCTCCCTTGACGTAAATGAAGCCCTCCCCTTCGTGGTTGTGATGGAGAGTCGCCATGAACCGATGCTCAGACTCGAACGGGATGACGTCCGTGCGCGGACAATTTTTGGCCTCAAAATCCGGATTAAGTCCCGCCTTCATCGCTACGACGATGAGCGCGCCTTCCGTCGGATCACCGTCGACAACCCATTGCTCGGCAACCTGGCGCACGCTGGCATCGCTGCATAGCAGGGCGCCGCGCGTCATTTCGGAAAGCAGCGGGCGATGGTCGATCGATACTTCCGTGCCGTCGAGAAGAAACTCGCCGACCGGCAGGTAACCGACCCCCGTAATATCGAACAAATGGCTGCTCGTTGCGATCGACTGGACGGTCATTTCGTTGCGCGTGAGCGTGCCGGTCTTGTCCGAGCAGATCACGCTGACGGAGCCGAGGGTCTCGACCGCCGGTAAGCGCCGAATAATCGCATTACGACGGGCCATGCGCTGTACGCCGATGGCGAGTGTGATCGTCATAATTGCCGGCAGCCCTTCCGGGATCGCGGCTACCGCCAAACCGACGGCCGCAAGGAACATTTCGGTCGCCGTATAGTCCTGGATCAGGGTGCCAAACCCGAAGGTGGCGGCCGCGACGGCGATAATCGCGACCGTGAGCCATTTACCGAAAATAGAGAGTTGCCGCAGCAGCGGTGTTGTGAGGGTCTGTACTTCGGCGAGCATGCTGCTGATGCGGCCGATCTCCGTCGCCTCACCCGTTGCGACGACCAGCCCGGTGGCCTGCCCATAGGTCACCAGGGTTCCCGAGTAAGACATCGACGTGCGATCGCCCAATTCCGCGCCCGGCGGAACCGGTTCAGCAGATTTTTCTACGGCCAGCGATTCGCCGGTCAAGACGGCCTCCTGCGCCTGCAGGTTCTTTACCCGGATCAGCCGCAGGTCGGCCGGAACTTTATCGCCGGACTGCAAAAAAACGACGTCGCCGGGAACCAGTTCCTCGACTGAAATTTCAAACCTTCTGCCGCCGCGCACGACATTGGCGCGGTGCGAGAGCATGCCCCTGATCGCTTCCAGCGCGCGCTCTGCTTTGCCTTCCTGGACGAAGCCGATCATAGCGTTGATCAAGACGACCCCGACGATGACGCCGCTGTCGACCCAATGCGCGAGCGCGGCGGTCACCACGGCAGCGGCGAGCAGGACGTAGATCAGGACATTGTGGAACTGCAGCAGAAAGCGCACGAGGGGACCGCGGCGCCGGGGGGGCCGGAGCCTGTTCCGACCGTACTTGGCGAGCCGTTGCTGGGCCTCGTCCGGCAGGAGCCCGTCCAAGCTCGTCGCGAGTTGGTCGGCCACCGATGATGCCGGTTCGGCATGCCAGGCGACCGTTTGCGATGCCTCCACAGAGGCTTGGCTGTTGGAGTCTTTCAAACGCGTCTCCCGGTGTCGGTTTGTGTCGGCGCTTGGTTCAAAGACTTACCTTAAGATCTTCGGGTACACGCGCCGGGTGCCTCACGTAGCAATGTCTTTTATAGCTGCGCTATCGCCAATTCCCTTTTTTTGGGTCTTTAGGAACTGACCCCAGCCATGGCCGGCAGCGACCGCGGGACGGGCAGCAAATCTACGTCATCCTGTTGCCGATCTAGACAATCGGCAGGCAGCCTAAACGTTTGAACGGAATCTTGGCCAGGTAGGCCGGAAGATGCGCGAAGAGCAGGTTCCAGGTAGGGACCGGTTCTTTTCTCTTTGCCGCCTAGGGGGCCGCTGGCTACCGCCCCGCCGCGGCGTCGGCGACCCGCTCGCTGTAGCGCGCATCGCCGGGTTCGATCTCGCCGAGCAGGCGCGCCGCCTTGAGCAACAAAACGTCGTTGGTGCCGTCGGAGTGGATGAACGACAGCGCGTCGCGCAGCAGCTTCTCGATCGGGTTCTTCCTCATATAGCCGGTCGCCGCCCACAGCTCGAAGGCTTCTTGGGTGACTTTGAGCGCCGATTCCGATGCGAAGATCTTGCACAGCGAGGCGGCGCGGGCGTCGGTGTTGCCTTCGGTCGCCGTCCAGCCGGAATACCACAGATAAAACCGCGCCGACTCGAGCATCATCTGCATGCGCGCCAGACGCTGCGCCTGGATCTGGTGCTCGAAAATGGGCTTGCCGCCCTGCACCCG
>JBFKGW010000350.1:0-3813 GCA_041633145.1 Alphaproteobacteria bacterium | reverse complement strand
CGTCGTTGATGTACGGCTTGTAGCGCGCCAGCCAGTCGGCCCCGGATCCCTGGAAGCCGTCGATGCTGAGGGCGTCCTTGCGGTCGAACATGCCGATCTTGTGCATCAGCGCCTCGAGCGCGCCCTCGAACTGCCAACCGTGGTCGGTGGGGTAGTAGTAGTGCGGCGAGACAAACACCGGCAGCCCCACGCCCTTGGCCGCTGCGAACAGGCGGTCGATATTCTCCACCGCCCCGTTGTCGTCCACGCTTTTGCCGACGACGCCCCAGGTCACGCCATTGGGACTGAGAAAGTCGATCTGCGGGTCGGTGACGACTAACGCTGTGCGCTGGAGGTCGAGCACCATATCCGACGGCGGCAGCGCGCCCTTTTCCGGGTCGGCGTACTTGTCGCTAGCTGCGCTCGCCGGGCTCGTGGTCCCAACCGCCGCGGTCGCGGCAACCGCCGTGGCCGCCATAGCACCTGCCTTCAATAGGCCGCGCCGCCCGACCGCGTTCTCTTCTTGGTGGTCGTGATCATGATGGTTACACATAAGCGTCTCCTATAAATCTTAGGTGGACGCCCCTTTGCCATTGGAGACATGGTCATTTTGAATGAAACATTTTTCTATCCGGTCGTTGCAGACATTATCCGCATAGTGCAACATAATTTCTGGCGATTAGCGGAAACCGGTGTAACGATGCGGAGCGCTGGTTGGTGACAATTTCGCACCGCGCGATACATATTTCGAGGGAGTGCTAGCCCAACCAATTCAAGCCTGGAGTGCTGATTGAAAACGAAAAAGCCCGCCCGGTATCCCCTCCAAGATTATACCGCCGTACAAACGCAACACCTCGACGAAGCGCGCGAGGTTACCGCCCGGTTGCTGCAAAGCGAGCACACGCTGGAACTGGTCGGCGGTACGGCGGAACTCGACATGCGTATGCACTTCTTCCCCGTCGGTAGCTGCGATTTGAGTTTCTTCCGCTACGGCGGTCCATTGCACCTTCATGTCGAGCAACCCTTTGAGTGGTACATGGTGCACCTCCCGCTCTCGGGTCCGGCGCCGGTAACGATCCTCGAAGGCAACGTCCATTCAATGCCTGGTACGGGCGCGGTCATCTCGGCCGGGCCGTTTATGGATATGGATTTCGGTCCCGATACCAATCGGCTGGTCGTGCGGTTTCAAGAAAACCGCCTAAAAGAACACCTGGCGGCGTTTTTAGGCCACGAAATCCGAGAACGAATTGTGTTTAAAATACCGTTTCCCCTGAACTCGCCAGGCGCCCGTGCTTTTCAGAGCCTCACCTCTGAGCTTCTCCAAAAGATCGATGACAACGCATCGTTGCTGCAGTCGCCCGTCGTTGCCGATCAATACGAACAGCTGCTGATGTCTGTCCTGCTGGAGAGCCAGTACCACAATTACTGGGACGAACTGCACGATGACGCCTCACCGGCCGCCCCCTACTATGTAAAACGCGCTTTATCCTACCTGCACGAGCACGCCGACGAAGCGATCACCATGGAAACCCTGGTCGAACAATCGGGGGTCAGCGCCCGATCGCTATATGCCGGGTTCCGGAACTTCCAAAACGCGTCACCGATGGCGGTGCTAAAGAGCGAACGGCTGCACCGCGCCCGCGCCGACCTGCTAGCGGCCGACCCGGCGCACATAACCGTCACCGAGATCGCCACCAAGTGGCACTTTTTTCACCTCGGCCGGTTCGCCGCGGACTATCGCAAGGCGTTTGGCGAGGCTCCCTCGGCAACGCTCAACCGCAGTCGCGGCTCAAGCTAATACGATACCCGCCGATGACGGCAGCCACGCTGCCACCTTTACATGACGGCGAGCGGCGCCAACGCATCGATGTCGGTGACCACGTCGATGATGACCGGCCGGTCGGCGGCGAAGGCCTGATCGAGCGCGCCCGGCAACTCCGATGGTTGCTCGACGCGGATGCCAACGGCGCCCATATTCTCGGCAATGGTGGCGAAGTTCACGTCGGTGAAGTGCCACAGGCGCAGCGCTTCTGCGGTCTGCTCGCCGCCATAGACCCGGTCGAAGCCGCGCTTCGACTGGTTGCCCGAGCTGTTATTGTTGACCAGGGTCACCGAATTGATGCCCCAACGCGCCGCGGTCTCGACCTCGGCGATGTGATACCAGAAGCCGGCGTCGCCGGTGAAACAGAACACCGGCCGGTCGGGCGCACCGCACTTGGCGCCGAGTGCTGCCGGAAACGCCCAGCCAAGATGGCCGGCTGAGCGCATATAGCTCTGGTTGGGCGTGCGCAGATCGTACATGCCGCCCATCCACATGCCGCCATGTCCGGTGTCGGCGACGACGATGGCGTCGTCGGGCAGATGATCGCTGAGTTCCTTGCAGATACGTTCCGGGCGCATCGGTACGGCGTCGGACTCGAGCAGCTCGCTGAAATTGCCGCGCCATTCGCCGACGATCGAGGCGGCGCGTTCGACCCAGGCGGCGCGGCGTGATGCCGATTCCGCATTGGTCTGGGCCAGCATGCGCGTGAGCGCGACTTTGGCGTCGCCCTGCACCGCCGCCTTCAGCGGGTAGTTACGACCGATGGTCTCCGGCTCCAGGTCGATCTGGATCGCCGGAACGCCGATCGGCGGCACCTGCCAGAAATGGGTGGTCATGCCGCCCGCCGTGGTGCCGATGAAGCAGACCAGATCGGCTTCGTTGACCACCCGGTTGGCGCTTTCGCGCGAATAGGTGCCAACCACACCGACCGACAGGGGATGCACACCCGGTATCGAGTCCTTGCCGTTGAGCGAGGTGGCGACCGGGATGTTGAGCCGTTCGGCGAGCGCGACCAGGTCCGCCGCCGCGCCCGAGGCCCGCACGCCGCCGCCGGCGACAATGACCGGCCGGTCCGCTGCCTCGAGGTGCGTCAGCGCCGCGCGCAGCTGGTCTTCGGCCGGCTCGGGGCGGAACGGCGGCACCTGCGCGAACGCCTCCTCACACAGCACCTCCATATCGGCTTCTTCGGCGTCGACCTGGCCTTCGTTGCCGCGGAACTGCAAATGCACCGGCCCCGGCGTACCCGAGGTGGCGACCCGGAACGCCTGGCGCACCATGTCGGGGAAGCGTTCTACGGCATCGACGGTGGCGTTGAACTTGGTCACCGGCTCGAAGGCCGGCACGTCGTCGACCTCCTGATAGACGCCGCGGAATTTGGTGTGCGGGTCGCGCCCGCCGGTCATGGCGATCACCGGCGCATGAGCCAGATAAGCGTCGCGCAGGCCGGCCGCCAGATTGAGCGCGCCGATCACCTGGGCCATGCAGATCCCCGGCTTGCCGGTGGCGCGGGCGTAGCCGTCGGCCATATAGGCGGCCGATTTTTCCGCGTGCACATGCAGGCGCTTGATATCGGTGCGCAGCTCGAGCTCGACCATGGTACGCCGCAGGACGGCCGGCACCATGAACACGTGGCTGACGCCGTAGCCCTTGAGCATGTCGGCCATGACTTGTGCGCCGGTCATTTTTGGCATTGTCGTTCTCCCCCGGATTGGAACTGGATTGTTTGTTCAGATGCCATTCGGCATCGCTGTTTCGTTACCGCTTTATAGCGCAGCAACGCGCCACGCCGATAGGTTTAGCGCACCAACTCAGTTGAACATGGTGTTGGGCAGCAGCAGCGCGATGTCGGGGAACAGCACCAGGATGAACAGCGCCAGGCCCATGGCGAGCCAGAACGGGAAGATGCCTTTGAAGATGTCGTTCATCGGCACGGTGGGGGCGATGCTTTTGACGACGAACACGTTGACGCCGACCGGCGGGCTGATCAGGCCCATCTCGAGCACGATCACCAT
>JBFKGW010000349.1:0-3820 GCA_041633145.1 Alphaproteobacteria bacterium | reverse complement strand
GAACATTTCGAGCCGTTGCGCCGGGTAACCGAGCAAACGACGTTTGAGCGAGGTGTCGGCTTGCCCGGACGGGTCGTCTCGGAATCTGCGCCGCAATGGCTGGATGCGGCTGAAGCCGATCCGGATTACCCGCGAACCGAAATCGCTTCGCATGTTGGCATCAAAACCGGCTTTGCCATTCCAGTGATGGTGGGGCCCCAAGTCGCCGCCGTATTGGAGTTTTTCACCCGCGAAAAAGTTGATTGCGACCAACAACTGATGGCGATCGCCGAACAAGTTGGCGTCCTGATCGGCCGCGTGATCGAGCGCCAGCGTACCGAACAGAATTTGCTCGACGCCAAGGAAGAAGCAGAACTGGCCAGTCGCGCCAAATCGGAATTCCTCGCCAATATGAGCCATGAACTGCGCACGCCGCTCAACGCGATCATTGGATTTTCAGAAATCATCAACGAAGAGGCGCTGGGCGAAGTCGGTAATCCGGAATACCAGGAATATGCCAGCCACATCTATGAATCGGGCCAGCATCTGTTGACGTTGATCAACGACATTCTCGACATCTCGAAAATCGAGACCGGCAACGCCGTACTGGACGAAGAACGCATCGATGTTGCGGCGATTGTCGGCTCGTGCGTGCTGATGGTTCGTGACCGGGCTGAAGCGGGCGGCTTGACGCTCAACGTCGATATTGCGGGAGAGTTGCCGGGACTATACGCCGACGCGCGGCGCATCAAGCAGGTTCTCATCAACCTGTTGTCGAATGCGGTCAAATTCACCGAACCCGGCGGAACTGTAACCGTTAAGGCTTGGTACAACGCGGATGGATTCATTCTGCAAGTCGCCGATACCGGTATCGGCATTGCGGTAGCCGATATCCCCAAGGCGCTTGGCCGGTTTCAACAGGTCGATAGCGATCTTAATCGCAAATATGAGGGCACCGGCCTTGGTCTGCCTTTGGCCAAAGCTCTGGTTGAGCAACATGGCGGCGTGCTCGATCTGCAAAGCCGGCTCGGCGCCGGCACCACGGTAACAGTGCGCTTGCCAGCTGAACGGGTGCTGCCGCCGCGAACTTAATTGGTAAACGGCGGTTTATCTCCAGATCTTCATGTTTCGTTAACCGGTCTTTAATTCAGATTACCGATAAATGACCACGCCTGAGTGCGGTTTGATGAACCCGTGCGTGCGCGCGCCCGATCACTGTGCCAAAAGTGGAACTTGTTTGTGTCGAATGCCAGTAAACCCGGGTCCCCCTTGATGCCAGGTCCTGTTGCTAGCGCATTGCCCCTGCGCGCGGCCTTATTTCAAGAACAGGACGCCTATGGTCTGATTGTGACCGATGGCAACGGCACGATCACCGATTGGAATCCGGCGGCCACGGTCATGTATGGCTACAGCCGGCAGGAAGCGATCGGTCAAAAGTCCACCCTCATTCGCGTACCGGAGGATATGCCCCGATTGCCGAATGAGATTGCCGCCGCCATGGCGCGGGACGGTCGTTGGTCCGGCGAAATATCCTTCATGCGCAAGGATCGCACCATCGGCATCTCTGAGACCGTAATATTCGCCTTCCAGGACGATAACGGCGAACACGCAACAATTGGCATTAACCGCGACATCAGCGAAAGTCGGCGGACGCACGACGCGCTGATCGAATCGGCCGAAAGCCTGCGCATGATTACCGATAACTTGCCGGGCCACTTCATCTATTTGGACTCTGGGCTGCGCTATCGCTACGTAAATAAGCGTGCGGAAGATCTTCTCGGGATGCCCCGCGAAGAGATCATCGGCAAGCATACGACCGAAATTCTCGACACCCCGACCTATAGAGAAGTTGAGCCTTACCTGCGAAGGGCATTCGCCGGTGAACAGGTCACCTTTGAACAACAGCGTACGTCACCCGATGGCGCAGTGTACGAATATGAGTCGACCTATTTGCCGCATTTTGGCGACGACGGCCAAGTGCTCGGATGCTACGTCATGTCGGTCGATATTACCGAGCGCAAGCGCGCCGAATACTCAATGCATCTGGCGATGGAAGAGGCCGACCAAGCCAACAAGGCCAAGTCGGAATTCCTGGCAAATATGAGCCACGAGCTGCGTACCCCGCTCAATGCGATCAACGGGTTTTCGGAGATGATTTACAGCGAGGCGCTGGGGCCGTTGGGCAATGTCGAGTATCAAAAATATGCCACCTACATCAAAGAGGCCGGCCGACATCTGCTCGATCTCATCAACGATCTGCTCGACATCTCGAAGATCGAGGCGGGCAAAGTCGAGTTGCTGGAAGAGACCGTCGATGTTGCCGCGCTGGTGCGCTCCAGCGTGGCCATGGTTCGCGAGCGCGCCGACGCAGACGATGTGCGGATCGTTGTCGATATCGACGAAGAAATGTTGCCGCTGCTGCGCGCGGACAGCAAGCGGATGCGGCAGGTGCTGCTCAACCTGTTGTCGAACGCCGTTAAATTTACGCCGTCGGACGGCACGATCACGGTGCGGGCTTGGTACCAAGTCGACCGCGGCTTCGTCCTGCAAGTCGCCGACACCGGAATTGGCATCGACGCCAATAACATTTCCACCGCGCTGACCCGGTTCGGGCAAGTCGAAAGCACGCTCGATCGTTCCTATGAAGGCACCGGCCTTGGTCTGCCGCTTACCAAGTCGCTCGTCGAACACCATGGCGGCACATTGGATCTGCAAAGTCAGGTCGGCGTCGGCACGGTGGTAACCGTACACTTGCCGGCTAAACGGGCCGTTCGGACCGCAGCCTAGTTCCCAAAACTTGTTCTGATCGTATTGCCCCGCGGCAAGGCGCGCGGCACGCCGCGTAAACATTCTGTGAAGTGTGAGGGCGCGCACACTCATAGCGGCGGGGAATACCCAGATTCTTGGCAGAAGCTCGGCATATTGCTGTGCTGAACGTATCGCTTAACAAGCGGAGTTTGCCATGAACAGCCGCCCCAGACGCAATGCCAAAACAGCGGATGCAGTTGTCCGCCTCGCCGCGATCACAGCGCTGCTCCTGTCGGGTGCCGCGCTGGCCGGCTTACCGGCACACGCCCAGTCGGCCGCGCTGCCGCGCGCCGATGTCGTCGAACAACTCGACGCGCAATATGCCGAAGCGCAAACCGCCGTCGGCGTGACCCAAAGCGGCGGCGTGGTCGAGGTGTTCGCCAGCAAAGATGGATCGACCTGGACCCTCGTGCTGACCAAGCCCGATGGCACCAGCCGGGTCATCGCTGCCGGTGAAACCTGGGTCAGGCGCTAGAAAAATGTCCGGCAAATATCACAATCCGGACGAGGGTAATCGCCGCTATCAGCGCGCCCTGGCGCACACCCTTGTCTCCGGTTTGGGCCGCGAGGCGGCGCGCGAGACTTGCGCGCAAAACGGCTGGGAGGGCGTGGTCAAGATTCTGCTACCGCTACACCGCCGGTCGAAGAACGAAAGCGCCGACAAGACCTCGTCGGCGAAATAATTCCACACCCCTACAATTGCGATCTCGATGAAACGGCCCCCAGCCGCCGTACGCACCGGCTGCATTTTGCCGGCTTTGACACTAAGCTGTCGGCGCAACGTGCGCCTCGGCACGATCGATAAATATAATTAGGGGGAAATCCGACCATGCTCAAACCGGTCCGGCGCATCATCACTGCGCATAACGAAGACGGCAAATCCTATATTCACCAAGACGGTCCCGCGCCCAACGTAACCAATACCGGTGGCATCGAAGGCTATGCCTGGACTGAACTGTGGACCATCGATAACACGCCGGCGAGCAATGCCGGTCACGACGACGCCGCCGACCGGCCGATCAGGCTGCAGCCG
>JBFKGW010000348.1:0-3821 GCA_041633145.1 Alphaproteobacteria bacterium | reverse complement strand
TCGTTGTCGTGCCCATTTTCGCTGGAAGGGTTGGTCGCCGGCGGATTGGCAGTGGCCGGAACCGACGGCGCACTGTCGTCTTCGAACGCCGCCTCCAGATCGAATTCACCGGCGATTTCGAGGTCGTCTTCGTCGCCATTTTCGCTGTCGAGCAGCGTATCGGTCGTCGGTGTGGCGTCGTCGGGTGGGCCGCCTTGTTCCGCCTGATCAGCCGCTTGCGCTTGTTCCGGCAACGACGTTTGGTCGTCCTCGCCTTCAAACGTCTCGGCAGCTTCGCCGTGCGTCTCGCCGTCGTCGACCGGCTCCTCGTCTTCGCCCTCCTCGTCTTGCCGCGATAATCCCGCAATTTCCAGGATAGTCGGCAGCTGCGAGCCGGCGAGATCGAGCTCGAGTAACTGGTCGAGATCGAGCGACGTCAGGTCGGCCGGCAGTTCCGCATTCTCCAGCGTCGGCTGAAAGGAATCGGTCTCAAACGATCGCCCCGCCGGCCCGCTACGATCGGTCGGATCGAGGTTTAGCAGTTGTTCGAGTTCGAGCAGTGTCAAATCGGGCATGACGCGCCCACCGGCCGCCTGGGCCACCACTGGGCCCAGACCGGGCGACACCGATTCTACGCCAGGGGTTTCGGCGCCGAGCGTCTCGCCGGCCGGATCGGCCGCAGCCACCTGCGGCGCGCCGGCACTGTCTGGGTTGGAGTGACTGGACACTGCCTCGATTCTCACCAAACTGCCATGTAAAGGAATTGGTGATAAAATCGTAATAAAAAATAAAGGAAAACAAAAGAGATTATGAAATTAATTAAAATTAAATTCGATATATTAAGGTTAATATTAAGTTAACGCGTCGCGTTACTATTAACTAGTTATTAAGATTAACCATAAATATCGTAGATTTCTGCCTTTTTATGCCCACGCAGAAAAGCAAGGGCGGACCCCATGAGGTCCGCCCGCCCGTCGTCTTTTTTATCGGTCGTCCAGAATTTCCGCCGCCGGTCTGTCTCACCGCGGCGTGGTCGCCTGTCGCGTTAGATATTCACCATGCTGCGTGAATGGACCAGGACGTCGGTCGGCACGCTGAAATAAGTCTCGATACCCTTGCCGTTGAGGAGATAAGCGTCGAGAAACGACAACGCGACCACGGTGACAAAAAACCACGCGCTGAACGGGAAACCGACATCCATCGGGATCTCGCCCGCCTGGTCGGCTTTTAGTCGGCGCATGACCGTCGCCACACGCCGCACGGTACGATCGAGGGTATTGCGCATTTCCTGCATCCTTTCCGCCATTCTGGCTGGGCGCTGGGCCTACTGGCCAACCCAGGAACTCGAACAATGTGGGAAATGTTAGCTAAAAATTTTTTATAAGACGTTTCGAATTATGCCTAAGTTTGCGTAAAATTTTTTGGTTAACCCACTGTTTATATTGAACGTTTTTTCATCTCTACAAATGGTTCAAACGTTGTTGCGGGTGCGCCAGTCGCTGGTTGGGTTCAGCGCATACGGCGCCGGGCAAACGCAGATCAGGCTTGCAATTGGTTAACCAAAGGCGTATGTGACGCAGCCGTTTTTGAAGGCGTCTGGTCCCCGATGGGGCCGGACTTTTTCCAAGGACCAGGCTCATGCTTGTGACGACCCATAACAAGCCTCCGTCCGCTGTTCCTCCCACCCGGAAGACAGAAAGCATGAGCTATGCCTACACGAAACGTACTCAACGTATCCGACGTCGACCACTTTGTTGACGCATTTGCCGATCAGACCGACGATCCAGAGCTGAAGCGCTGGCTGACGCGAAACGTTCGCCGCTGGATACTCAAACATTATGACCGCGCCGACCGGATCGCCCGTGATCCGGCAACCGGCGAATTTGCCGTTGTCGATACCAACGGCAGACTGCAGTCGTTCGACGGTACCGTGCCCGCGTGGTGCGCCGCCGCGATCGAACGCGGCGACGAAGTGGTGCGCCTGCGGCTTGGCGCCACCCTGCGCAAGCGGGTCGGCCGCGCAGCTGCAATGTTGGCAGCTGAACTGCAAAGCGGACAACTTCGAAACCTCGAGCGCATAACCTTCGAAACAGCCGAGAAAAAAGCCAAAGCACACCGGCGCCTGCTTTACGCGAAGCGGCGCAAGTCGCGTGTTGAAAAGGGAACAGTTCCGGTCTTTCAGGCTGCAACCGGAGAGACCGTGGTGGTATTGACGGCGCGCGAAAGCTTGGCCGACGAAGGCAGTCGGATGGCCCACTGCGTGGCCACTTACGATCGCTGGGTCGAGAGCGGCGAAAGTAAAATATTTTCATTGCGCGATCGTGCCGGCGTGCCGCGTGCGACCATCGAGGCCGATCACCGCGGTACGGTGTGGCAGATCAAAGGATTTGCCAACGGAGCGGTTGAACCACGTTATCGACCGGCGCTTCAGAATTTTATCCGCGGCTATCGCTACGTTGTAGAGGACGACCAAGCCAGCCTCCTGACCGTTCCGGAGCAGTTGCGCAGCGATCCGCAGAAGCTCGAAAGTATCCTCGTCGATCGCGGTGGCCTGGCGTTTCTCCATGCCAACCGGTTTGGCGGGTATTGGGCTATTCGCGACAGCCGGCTCGATCTGTTGCTGCGCGCCATCGCGGCAACCGCCGATCAGCTATCCGAACCGGCACTCGCCGCAGTGTTCGCTGCACTGCGCCCTGGCACGCACACATACATTCGCACACGGCGGATTGCAGTATTCCCCGCCTACGGGTTGGCGATATCTCTGTTTGACGTCGAAATGCCGTTACCGCTGATGTACTTGGTGCGCCAACAGGCGTTCAAACATCGCCGCAGCACGCACGAAGCCAAGGCGATCTATCGCGCAGCGGAAGCCGCAGTGGTCCGGCTCGCGCTCGCCGCACCGAACCGACTTTTCGTGCTGGGACCGCTATGCCACGGCGAGCCATGGGAAAACAATTTGATGGAATGCCCGGCCGATGTGCTGCGGCGATCACGCATCGATATCGTTCGGCTGCGCAATGCCCGCCACGCGACACTTCGCCAGGCGATGAACAAAGCCCAGCGGATGCAAATAGTGCAGCGCAGTCAGCCCAGTAAGGCCCACCAAGCGGTGCGCGAATTACTCGACGGATGGCGCGGCCTCTACGTGCTGTAAGCCGAATTGACGGGAATAAACCAAATATTTGTGCGGTTTTCCGCGCAATCTTCGATAAATACCGCGCCGATACGCGTTTGGCGGCCGGCCATGGCATGGCATGATCGCCGCTTACACGTGCCGACAATCTCTCTCGGGTATGACGCGGGGAACAGCGACGGCAAGCCATGCGGACGGGACTCACAGCGTGGGCGTTGCGACTGCGTGCCGACCGGCGCGCGGCGACAGCGGTCGAGTATGCATTGATCGCTTCGTTGGTCGCCGGGGCGGCGATGGCCGGCATGATCGCGCTGGGCGTTTCGCTCGACCTGCTCTACACCAACGTATCCACCCAGTTCGCCACGCAGGCGCCGCCGCCCGATCCTGCTAGGTGCATCGAGGTCGGCTCGAACTGTCCTAAATAGCTTCGGACAGGATCGGCGACAGCCAGCCCAGTACGCCGCCGTACAACAGGTGGATGACCAAGGCAGTGAGCCAGCCCATCTTGTGGCCTTTCAGGCCGAAGAAGCCATCCTGCAGGAAAAACGGCACGAAAATGAATCCCGCGCCGATGAACAAGATGAAGCCCCAGATGAGACCGCGGATCACCAGCTCGCCCGGCAAATACTGCGCCACCACCGTGGCATAGAGCAGCGCGAAGATGATGCCGTTGAGATGGATGACGAAAATTCCCCACGCGTAAGGTGCC
>JBFKGW010000347.1:0-3825 GCA_041633145.1 Alphaproteobacteria bacterium | reverse complement strand
GACCGCATCGCCAGCAGCGTTACGCTGACGATTGCGATGGTCCGCCGCGCCGCCGGTTCGCTGCGCCGCCGTAAGCCGGCCGAGCCGGTGCGCGTCGAGCCACAGATCGAAGATGCGCGGGCCGATCGGTCCGCCAGCGATTGACGTGCCCGATTACGCGCGCGAAGCCGCCGCCGGCGGCCGGGTCGCCGGGGTCGACGAAGTCGGCCGGGGCGCCTGGGCCGGACCGGTCTTCGCCGCTGCGGCGATCCTCAGCCCGCGTGCCGCGGCGGCGCCGGAACTTTCCCGCCTCGACGATTCAAAGGCGATGAGCAAACGCGCGCGCGAGCGCCGCTTCGAGGCGCTGGCGCACGCCTGCCAAGCTGGCGAGGCCTGGCTCGCCCTCGGGCGCGCCGAGGTCGAGGAAATCGACGCGTTGAATATCCTCGGCGCCACCATGCTGGCGATGCAGCGCGCGGTCGCCGCGCTGCCGGTGGAACCGAGCTCAATTCTCATCGACGGCAACCGGGCGCCCGACTTTGCCGTTCCCGCCGAAGCGGTCGTCGACGGCGATGCACAAGTGTTGTCGATCGCCGCCGCCTCGATCTACGCCAAGGTCTCGCGCGACCGGTTGATGGCCGAGCTGGCGCACGACCATCCGGGCTTCGGTTGGGAGCGCAACGCCGGCTACGGCACCCGCCAGCACCAGGACGCGCTCGCCGCCCACGGGCCGACCCGCCACCACCGCAAAAGCTTCGCGCCAATCAAAAAAATCCTCGCTGGCACCGCTACATATCGTTAAGGCGCTGATTCCAAACACAATATCGGCGATTTGCTCGATTTTTTCGGTTGACCCGGATTCCCGACTTGTCCATCGTCCGCCCCCATGCGTTCCCCTGGCCGAGAACGTGGGGGCAAATCGGCTCCGCGTAATGTAATCCTGCAAGGCGACTGTGTCGCGCACATGGCGGCGCTGCCCGAGGGCTGCGTCGATATGGTGTTCGCCGACCCGCCTTATAACCTGCAGCTCGCCAACGACCTGGTGCGCCCGGACAACAGCCGGGTCGATGGGGTCGACGAGAGCTGGGACAAGTTCGACGACCGCGCCGCCTACGATGCCTTCACCCGCGACTGGCTCGCCGCCGCGCGCCGGCTGTTGAAAACCGACGGCACCCTGTGGGTGATCGGCAGCTACCACAACATATTCCGGGTCGGCAGCATTCTGCAGGATCTCGATTTCTGGCTGCTCAACGATGTGGTCTGGCGCAAATCGAACCCGATGCCCAACTTCCGCGGCCGGCGCTTCACCAACGCCCACGAGACGCTGATCTGGTGCGCCAAATCGGAGAAGTCGAAATACACCTTCAACTACGACTCGATGAAGGCGCTCAACGACGACATTCAGATGCGCAGCGACTGGCTGCTGCCGATTTGTACTGGCAGCGAACGGGAGAAGAATGACGACGGCCGCAAGGCGCATCCGACCCAAAAACCGGAGGCGTTGCTGCATCGTGTGGTGATGGCATCGACCAAGGTCGGCGATCTGATCCTCGATCCGTTTTTCGGCACCGGCACGACCGGCGCCGTCGCCAAGCAGTTGCGCCGCGATTTCATCGGCATCGAGCGCGAGAGCGCGTATATCGACATTGCCGAGGCGCGGCTCGAAAGGATCCGCCCGATCGATGAGACGGCGCTGCTCGAGACGCCGTCGAAGCGCGAGCAACCGCGCATTCCTTTTGGCTGGCTGGTCGAACGGGGACTGCTGCGGCCGGGCGAAGTGCTATACGGGCCGCGCCGGCGCTATGCGGCAAAGGTGCGTGCCGATGGCACGATAATCTCCGCCGACCACCGCGGCTCGATCCACAAAATCGGCGCCGCCGTACAGGGCGCCGACGCCTGCAACGGCTGGACCTTCTGGCACCTCGACATCGAAGGCAAACTCGTCCCCATCGACGTATTGCGGCAAAAACTCCGCGCCGAACTGAACTAAGCGGCTGGCGCCGTGCGCTTGCGGCTCCTCTACAGGGCCGATAACGTTTCCCTGAATGAAATGGGGAGAACGCCGCCATGCTGATCGTCGATGCGCAAGTTCATCTGTGGAATGCCGGCACCCCCAACCCGTGGCACCGGCAGATTCCCGCTTACAGCAAGGACGATCTGCTGGCCGAAATGGACGCGGCCGGGGTCGACCGGGCGGTCATCGTGCCGCCGATGTGGATGGGCGATACCAACGATCTGGCACTCGAGGCGGCGCAAGCGCACCCCGACCGACTTGCCGTACTCGGCCGGCTCGGCCTCGGCGATCCGGCGAACGCCGCCCTGCTCGAAAGTTGGAACGACCGGCCCGGCATGCTCGGTCTGCGGTTTACCTTCTCAAAGCCGGAGGAGTTCGACTGGTTGACCGGCGGCAGCCTGGCGTGGCTGTGGGGCGGCGCCGAGCGCGCCGGAATTCCAGTGATGGTGATGATTTCCGGCTACCTGCCGGAAGTGGCGAAGATCGCTGCCGCCCATCCCGACTTACGCTTGTGCATCGACCATCTGGGGCTGGTGCGCCAGGCCACCGACGATGCCGCATTCGCCGACCTGCCGCTGCTGCTGGCGCTCGCCAACCATCCCAATGTAGTGGTTAAGGCGACGTCGCTGCCCTGCTATTCGACCGAGCCGTACCCCTACGCCAACCTGCACGGCTATATCCGGCAGGTCTATGACGCCTTCGGTCCGGCCCGCATGTTCTGGGGCTCCGACGTCACCCGGTTGACTTGTACCTACCGCGAATGCGTCACCCTGGTGACCGAGGAGTTAGACTGGCTATCGGCAGAGGACAAGGAATTGATTATGGGCCGGGCGATCTGCAACTGGCTCGGTTGGGAGACCTCTTAGTCACACATGCGCCAGGGCGTGGCGCACGACCTTCTTTGTCAGGGTCGGCAGCGCGTGGTCGCCGAACGCCTCGGGCATGATCCACACACCGTCGGCGCGCGCATTCTTGCGCACCCGCGCCGCCATAACGGTCAGCTCGAGGCGGAAGTGGGTGAAGCCGTGGGTCACCCGGCCGGGCAATTCGCGCCAGTCGGCGGCGACCGGGGCTTGCGCCACGTCGGGCGGCTGGCGCGCCGCCCAGTCGCTCGCCCCCCAATCAGTAGACGGCACTTCCATCATGCCACCGAGCAGGCCGCGCTCGGGCCGGCGCCGCAATAGGACGGCGCCATCGCTGCGCACCGTCCAAAACGCCAGACCCTCGCGCAACGGGCGCTCTGCCTTGGGCGCGCGCCGCGGCAGCGCTTCGGCAATGCCGATGGCTTGCGCCCGGCAGCTCGGCTGCCACGGACACCTCAGGCATTTCGGCGCGCGCGGCGTACACACGGTCGCGCCCAGATCCATCACCGCCTGGGCGTAATCGCCCGGCCGTGCGGTGGGCGTCAGGCGCTGGGCGAGTGCACGCAGTTGCGACTTCGCCGCCGGCAGGCTGTCCTCGACCGCGAACAACCGGGCCATCACCCGCTCGACGTTGCCGTCGACCACCGTCGCCGGCCGGTCGAACGCGATAGCGGCGATCGCCGCGGCGGTGTAGGGCCCGATACCGGGCAGCGCGCGCAATCCTTCATCGCTATCGGGAAAGGCGCCGCCGTGCGCGTCGACCACGGCGCGGGCGCATTTATGCAGATTGCGCGCCCGAGCGTAGTAGCCGAGGCCGGCCCAGGCGTGCAGCACATCGTCGAGGTCGGCCGCCGCTAAATCGGCGACTGTCGGCCAACGCTCGAGGAAGGCGCGAAAATACGGCCCGACCGTGGCGACCGTGGTCTGCTGCAGCATGATCTCGCTGAGCCACACCCGGTAAGGCTCGGG
>JBFKGW010000346.1:0-3829 GCA_041633145.1 Alphaproteobacteria bacterium | reverse complement strand
ATTACCGGTTGAACAGAGATTGGAAAAACACCTTTACCACGGCGGCGAAATTGCGCAGGACGGCGACAATATCGCCGTCTCTGGTATAGGCCAGGGCGCGATTGGAAGCGGCCTGAGTGTTGTTGGGATCGATCTCCAGCGCCTTGTTGTATTCGGCGATCGCCCGCTCGGTATCGCCTTTGCCCAAATAGGCGTTGCCGCGGCCGTTGTAGGACAAGACATGGTCGGGCTGCAGCGAGATGGCGCGGCTGAAGTCGATAATCGCCTGGTCGAAGTTTTCCTGCACAATATGGGCGTTGCCGCGGTTGTAAAACGCCACCAAGCTGCGCGAGTTGAGCCTGATCGCCTTGGAGAAGTCGTCGATTGCGAGATCCAGATCGCCTTGCTTCGAGTAGGCGTTGCCGCGGGTGACGTAGGCGACCGCCTTATTTTTCCGGTCGACGCGTGAGGATTTTATGACGCGGGTGCAGCCCTGGATCGCGACCTCCAGGTTATTACTCGTACACTGTGACGCAGATTGCCGTAGACTCTGCGCCGCCGCCGGATCGGCGAGCGCGAAACCTGATGCCAGCGCCGCGACGGCGATGAGCAATCTCATAACGGCAATCCTGTCATAAAACACCATTGAGGGACGGCAGGAAGCGCACGTCTGGGTAAGCCTAGTGCATTTATTTAACAATTTGGTTTTTATTAGGAGATAACGGCGTATTTTCGCCCGACTGGGGACGCGGTACGCCATAATAGCAATGCGATTGGCTATCGAAGGCAGCTTGATACCCGATTTCCATAGCCTTGCAATCTTAACAGGCGCAGAAACACTGGCTCATGGCGAATTGATGGTCGGAAGGTAGCCTGGCGGATTTGATGCAGAACCAAGCCCCAGACAGTCTCGATTCGAAACCGATCGCAAACTTTTCCGGCGCGGCAAACGCAGCCAATCGATTTTTGCGGTCGCTACTGAGCCCATGGCGCTTGAAATGGTATTCCCGCGCGGCGGTGCTGGCGATCGCCATCGCTTTTTTGGCGGTCGTGTTGACGGGCAGCGGCAACACGACGATCACCGGGCGCATCGGCGGCGACTATCGGGCGTTCTATGCCGCCGGCGAGATCGTTGCCGATGGCGAAATCGAAAATCTTTACTCGCTGCAAACCCAGTTCGATCACCAGAGAAAACTGCTCTTAGAGCCGCACGAATTTCTCGCCTTTGCCTATCCGCCCCACTTCGCCCTGGCCTACGCGCCGCTTGCCGAATTGCCGTTTCGGGCCTCCTACGTCGTTCATACCTTGATAATGGTGGCGGCGCTGGCGCTGGCGTGCGTGCTGATTCAACGGATGCACCCCCGCCTGATCGAAAGTCCGTTTCTGCTGTTTTTCCTGGCGCTGACCGCCTATCCGATCCTGCGCTCGGTGTTCGGCGGCCAGAACACCGCCCTGTCGATCCTGCTGATCGTCCTGTGCTGGTACAACGTCGTCCATAACCGGCACTATCAGGCCGGCATCTTTCTGGGCTTGTTGTTCTTTAAGCCGCAATTCGCGTTGCCGCTCGCCGGGCTGTTTTTCCTGTCCGGGCGCTGGCGGGTGTGGGTCAGCGCCGGCGCGACCGCGCTCGTTCTGTTCGCGGTCAACGCCGCGCTGTTGGGTCCCGACTGGTTTATCGATTGGTTCGAGGGCGCGCAAAGCCAGTTTCTCCTCGACGGGCGCATTAGTTACACTGCGATGGTGTCTTGGCTAGGCGCCGCGCATGGCTTTTTCGGAGCAACCCCTGGCTTTGCCGATGCCCTCGGTTGGGGCCTCAGTATCCTGACAATTCTTGCCCTCTCGTGGGTCTGGTATCGCGGCGGCCAAACAGCGGACTTCAACGCGCAGATCGCCTTGGCGGCCCTCTGCATACCGCTGATATCGCCGCACACGGCCTATTACGACACCGGCATCGCGCTGATTGCCGCAGTCGTTCTCTTGAGCCGGTTGGGCGGCGCCAGCCATGGCGTTGTCCTGGCCATTTGGGCCGCCGGTTTGCTGGAGCTCTTGGCGCCGCTCGCCGGCTTTAGCCTGTCGTCCCTGCCGTTGATCGCGATCCTGTTTATCTCGGCCAAATATCTTTGGTCGGACGGCAGCAAAACCGCGCAAGAGCAGCCGGCCTCGCCGTAGTGGCGATCGGCAAGATCAGGCGCGTTTAATCGGACTAGCCCAACTGCGGCTGCGGCACGGCCAGCGTGTTGGCCCTTAAGCGGCGGCCATTTTTTGCGCCAGTTCCAGGTTGGCGGGATCGGGCGCCAACTCGCCGGTCTGAATTTTTCGCGTGATCTCGGCGACCGCCGCATTGGCCGGTGCCGATTGGCCGCGGCGCTCCAACTCCTCGACGACCAGGCCGTTGATCATGTCGACTTCGCTGTAGCGGCCCTTCAGATGATCCTGCAGAACGCAGTCGCGCGCACTCGGCCCGATGTCCTTAGCCAGCTTATCGAGCATCTTCTCGAGCAGATTGTTGGTGTCTTTCACATCGTCTTCCGACAGGCCGAAGATCGGCTGGACCGTATGTCCGAGCCCTTGCCCCGCGGTCAGCGCCTCGGTGCCGACGCGGGCAATGAATTCGCGCATGCCCGGCAATTGGACAGCTTCGTACAAGGTCAGGCCAAGCATCGCGAAGGGCCCCAGACACATGGTGTTGACCACCAGCTTCATCCACTTGGCGGAGGTAATATCGGGCGAAATCGAGACTTTGCCGACATGGCACAGAATCTCCTCGATTTCGGTCTCGCGGCCGGCGGTCGAGGGATCGCAACTGCCGATGCCGAACCAGGTGTGTGACGGCGGGGTGTTTCGTTTAACGATGCCAGGGTTGAAAATCTCCGACGAGAGTTCGACCACGCAGCCCAGAGTTCGCGAGGAGCCGATGATGTCGACGATATCGTCGACCGTCATGGCATTCTGGATACCGATCAGTAGGCCGTCTTCCTGCAGGTAGGGTTTGATAAATTCGCACATCCAACGGGTGTCGTAGGCCTTAGCCATCAGAAACACGACGTCGTACTTCTCGTTCAGGGTGCATACATCGCTCAGGTGATAGGCCCGCGGCTCAACGTGCAGGTCCTCGTCCGGCATGTTGATCAGCAGACCGTTCTCGCGCATCGCCTCGACGTGGGCCGCCCATTGGTCGATCAGGACGACGTCATAGCCGGCGTCGGTCAGGTTGGCCGCCGTGCAACTGCCGTTGGCGCCGGTGCCGAGCACCGCGATTTTTTTGTCCATCGCCTCTCTCCCGTCAAAGAATCGCCATCGGCAGATACTATATCCGCGGCCGTGGCGGAAGAGCGCCACCGCAGGCAACGCGCCGCACCAGGCGCCGCAGGCTGGAGTCGATGACCAGAGAGCGCCTTCGAATTTGGTTATTGACCGGTTTGAATGTTTTGGCCGGCGTTACGGTGCTGTTATTCGTATTTGACGAGTTTTCAGCAACGCGCGGCTTAATCGATGACGGCGTCTTGCTGGTCTTGGTGTTCGCGGCTTTCTTGCTGGTGCCGATCCTGCTAATTGCCGTTTACTTTCTGGGTCGCGATCAATCGTCGTCCAGAACTCGTGGCCAGCGGTTTTATGCCCGCTTGTCAGTCGTTTATGTGGCGATATGTTGGCTGGTAGTTGCCGCGCCGGCGCTGTTCTGGGGGGCGCTCATCATCGCCGCGCGCGAACCATGGCCGCTGTCATTGGCGCAAGGCCCCGATACGGAACGGGCGCGAACGGGCGTCG
Organism: Alphaproteobacteria bacterium; assembly: GCA_041633145.1. Taxonomy (GTDB): domain Bacteria; phylum Pseudomonadota; class Alphaproteobacteria; order UBA6615; family UBA6615; genus JBFKGW01. The sequence continues at coordinate 85 of JBFKGW010000346.1, read as the reverse complement.
AGAATCTGTTTGGCGCCGACGCCGCCGCGGCGATGTCGTCGGTCTACGTCTATTCGTTCCATGTGCGCGACTCGTCCTACTTCGT
>JBFKGW010000345.1:0-3833 GCA_041633145.1 Alphaproteobacteria bacterium | reverse complement strand
GGCAGCGGCATGCGCAGCCAAAACAAGCCGGGCGCCACCTCGTGGGTTTCGCCCGGCTCCGGTATTGCTTCGAATGGGTACTCGATCATCCCTTGTATTTGACCACCCGGTTGCGGTGCTCGCCGAGGCCCTCGACACCGCAGGTGACGACGTCGCCGGCTTTGAGGAAGACCTGCGGTTTCATGCCCAGCCCGACACCCTCCGGCGTGCCGGTGTAGATGACATCGCCGGGATACAGCGTGATCATCTTGCTCATATTGCTAATGATCGCCGCGCAGCTATGGATCATGTCAGACGTATTGCTGTCTTGCATGCGCTTGCCGTTGACCTCGAGCCAGAGGTCGAGCTTCTGCGGGTTGCCCACTTCGTCGGCGGTGACCAGCCACGGGCCGATCGGCGCGAAAGTGTCCGGGCTCTTGCCCATGATCCATTGCAAGCCGCCATGCTCGAGCAGGAATTCGCGTTCCGACACCTCGTTGCCGGTGGCGTACCCGGCGACGTAGTTGAGCGCGTCGCGCTTGCTGACGTGCTGCGCCTTGCGGCCCATCACCAGGCATAGCTCGATTTCCCAGTCGGTTTTCTTCGAGCCCTTCGGCAACATGATGGAGTCGCGCGGGCCGGTGAGCGGGCAGGTCTTGGTGAAGACGAACGGTTCCGGCGGAATTTTCGCATTGGCCTCGGCGGCGTGCTTGGCGTAGTTGAGGGCGATCGCAAAGGTCCGCCGCGGCACGATCGGTGGGCCGAGGCGCGGCCGCCCCTTGACTAGGGGTAGTTTCTTTTTATTCATTCGGCGGATTTTGTTGAGGCTGGCCGGCGAGACGGTGTCACCGTTGATGTCGTCGATAATTTTCGACAGATCGCGGATATTGCCATCGCGGTCGAGCAAGCCGGGCTTCTCCTTGCCGGCCGGTCCATAGCGTAACAGTTTCATTACTCTCGCCCCCTTCGGTGCTGTATCGATGCGGATGCCGGCTGCGAGTGCGCCGGTTTCAGAATTAAAGCAGCGTGTTGTAGCGTGCTGCGATCACTATGGAAACCGTTGCCATGTCCACTGGAGAACAAACGCATCAGGTCGATTTTGTCGTCATCGGCGGCGGCATCGCCGGCACTTCGGCGGGCGCCGAACTGGCGGCCCACGGACGCGTCGTCGTGTTGGAGCGCGAGGACCAGCCCGGCTATCACACGACCGGCAGGTCGATCGCCTTGTACTCACGCGCTTACGGTAACTCAGCGGTACGCGCGCTGGCCGCTGGTGCCGGTCCCTTTCTTGCCGACCCGCCGCCGGGGTTCGCCGATCATCAGCTCCTGTCGCCGCGCGGCATTCTCTATTTCGCCCGCGCCGACCAACGTGAGGCGGTGGAACTTGCGCATGAAGCATGGCTCCAGTACGCGCCCGATCTCCGCATGGTCGATCGTGACCGCGCGCGCGAGTTGGTGCCGGTGTTCCGCGATGATTATCTCGATTGCGCGGTCTATGAGGCCGAAGCCGCTGATATCGATGTCAGCGCGCTGCACCAGGGCTTCATCCGGCAGCTGCGCGAGCGCGGTGGCGCGCTAGTAACGGGGGCCGAAGTGACGGCGATGGAGTGCGTTACCGGCACCTGGCGGCTCGCCACTCCTGCTGGGGAATTTGCCGCGCCGGTTGTGGTCAACGCCGCCGGTGCGTGGGCCGACAACATTGCCAGTCTTGCTGGGGTTCTGCCGGCTGGCGCGATGCCGATGCGCCGGACCGTCGTCACCTTCGATCCGCCCGACGGCATGGCCGTCGACCGTTGGCCGGCGGCGATCGATATCGACGAGGAGTTTTACTTCAAGCCCGATGCCGGCCAGCTGATCGCCTCGCCGTGCGACGAAACGCCGAGCCCGCCATGCGATGCGCAACCGGAGGAGCTGGATGTTGCCACGGCGATCGACCGTTTCGAACGGGCGACCACCCACACCGTGCGGCGGGTAAACCGCAAATGGGCGGGCTTGCGCACCTTTGCTCCCGACCGGGTGCCGATCGTCGGACCGGACCCCGACGCCGACGGATTATTTTGGCTTGCCGGACAGGGTGGCGTCGGCATCATGACGTCGCCGTCGATGGCGCGGTTGGCTGTTGAACTCATTGTGCGCGGCGAGGTTCCGGCTGACCTCGCCGATTTGGGCCTGGCCGCGGCCGATGTTTCCATCACGCGGTTCGGCGGGCACTAGCTCAGCGTTTTTTGGTGAATACCTCGAGGCGCAATTTCAGGCTGTCGCCAAGCCACATGGCGTGTTCGGAATGGTCGGCCAGGTCATCGCCAGTCTCCGGGTGAACCAGAATCTGCAGGTCCTCGCGATTTAGCGCCAGCCACGGAACAAGTTCGGCAAACAGGTCGGGCGCGAACGCGACTTGGTAGAAGCTCACCGGGTGCGGGCCGACCGGTTCGTCGTGCCACCGGCCGAGCCGCGTTTCGAAGCGCGCGCTGATGCGCCGGCGCAGCCGTGCGGCGGTCTTCTTGGTATCGGTGTCGTAATAGACGTGGGCGTGATAGCCCTCGATCTTCGCAGTGCGTTTGGCCATGGTCCGTAACCTAATTCGCGATCTGACCGCGTCAACCAAACGCCAACTCACGGAAATATGCCGCGTTCGCTGTTGACGCGGCGCGCGGTGGCTTGTTTTACTCCGCCCAGCCGTCGATTCTGGCCTTCCGGTGCAGAATTGAATCAAAAGCTTGTTGCCTGCCGCGGTGATCCAATGCGGGGTCATATGCGCGATGAACCCGGCAGGCATCGGGGGCGTTCCCGCAGGACGGCATATGCGGAAATCGACGCCAGCCGGGGAAGATTTTTGGCTTCGACCGTGCCCGCGCCAAGCGTACTCGCGGCCCAACCTCAGGACCGCGACCTGCTCCTGTCGCATTTTCGCTGGGTGCGCAGCGAGACCGAGCGGCTCGCCGCGCCGTTGTCGGAAGAAGACCAAGTCGTCCAATCGATGACCGACGCCAGCCCGACCAAGTGGCACCGCGCCCACGTCACCTGGTTTTTCGAAACGCTGGTGCTGGTGCCCTACGCGGCCGGTTACCAGCCGTTCCACGAGCAGTTTATCTACCTCTTCAATTCCTATTACGAGGCGGTTGGTGAACGGCATCCGCGCCCCGAGCGCGGCCTGTTGACGCGGCCGCCGGCGGCCGAGATCGCCGCCTACCGCCGCCATGTCGACGACGCCATGGCGGCATTCATCGCCGAGGCCGACGACAAGACCTGGGCCGCTGCCGGGCCGCTGGTGGTGCTGGGGCTGAACCACGAACAGCAGCATCAGGAATTGATCCTGATGGACATCCTGCATGCCTTCTCGCACAACGTGATCAATCCGGCCTACCAGGCCTACCGCGCGTCGCCGGCGCGCAAAGCGCCCGCGTTGTCGTGGTACGACTACGACGGCGGTGTTGGCGAAATCGGTCACGCCGGGCCCAACTTCGCCTTCGATAACGAAGGCCCCCGGCACAAGGTCTACAACGCGCCATTCCGGCTCGCCTCGCGCCTGGTCACCAATGCCGAGTGGAAGGCGTTCATGGCCGACGACGGCTATAGGCGGCCCGAACTGTGGTTGTCGGACGGCTGGGCGACGGTACAGCAGGAAGGCTGGCAAGCGCCGCTGTATTGGCAACTGGTCGACGACACGTGGATGGCGATGTCGCTGTCGGGCCTGCAGCAGCTCAACGATCAAGCGCCGGTCTGCCATGTCAGCCTCTACGAGGCCGACGCCTACGCCCGCTGGGCGGGCAAGCGCCTGCCGACCGAAGCCGAGTGGGAGGTGGTCGCGCAGGCATTGCCGATCGAGGGTAACTTCCTCGGTTATGGCTTACTCC
>JBFKGW010000344.1:0-3835 GCA_041633145.1 Alphaproteobacteria bacterium | reverse complement strand
CCTCACCCCAACCCCTCTCCCGCAGGGAGAGGGGCTTTTCGTGCCGTAAATCCGTCCGGTTAAAACGCCGCAGCGCGGCCGTCGCTGCGCGGGTCGGCACCGCCTTCGATAACCCCGTCGGCGCCGCGCGCCAGTGCGCCGGCATGGCCCATCAGGTCGCTGAACGGCTCGACCACGACCACATCATGGCCGGCCGCGCGGAGCGCCTCGATCACCGCCTCGGGGAAGCGCGATTCGATCTTCAGATTGCTGCTGTCCTCGCCCCAGGTGCGGCCGAGCAGCCAGCGCGGCGCGGTAATGGCCTCTTGTAGTCCTTGGCCGAAGCGCACGTGGCGGGAAAACACCGCCGCCTGGGTCTGCGGCTGGCCCTCACCGCCCATGTTGCCGTAGGACATGACCCGGCCGTCGGCGAGCCGCGCCAGCGCCGGGTTCAGGGTGTGGAACGGCTTTCTGCCCGGCATCAATTCGTTGCGCGCGCCCGCCGCTAGCGAAAAACTGGCGCCGCGGTTCTGCCAGGTAATGCCAGTCTGCGGCAGCACCACGCCGGAGCCGAACTCCCAGTAAATGGATTGGATAAAGCTCACCGCCATGCCGTCGCGGTCGATCGCGCCGAGCCACACGGTGTCGCCTGCCGCGCTGTCGCGTTGCCATTGCCGGGCCGAAGTTGGATCGACGGCAGCGGCGAGCGATGCGACGACGGGATCCTGCAAGAACGTCGCCGGGTCTTTATCCATGTATGCCGGGTCGGTGATATGGGCGTCGCGCACGCCGAAGGCCTGCTTGGTGGCTTCGACCAGCAAATGCACGAACTCGAAGCCGTCGGCCTCAGCGCATTCCAGCCGGTCGAAAGCGCCGAGGATCAGCAGCGAAGCCAGACCCTGGGTCGGTGGCGGCATGTTGTAAAGAGTGCCCGCACCAATTTTCAGCGACAGCGGTTCCTTTACGGCGGCGGAATGACTTTCCAGATCGGCGCGGGCAAGCGGGCTGCCGACGCTGTCAAGATCGTCGCCAATTGCGGCGGCGATATCGCCGCGGTAGAAGTCGTCGAGGCCGGCTTCGGAGAGGCGTTCCAGAGTCGCTGCCAACCGCGGCTGGCGAAACAGCGCGCCGGCTCGCGGGACTGCACCGTCGCTCAAGAATGTCTCGGCAAAACCGGGAACGCCGTCCATCTCCGCCAATTTTTCTGCCGTGTTGCGCCGCTGCCCCTCGGTCACCGCGACCCCGTCTCGCCCGTAGCCGATGGCGTCGGCCAGCAGGCGCGTCAGCGGCAGGTTGCCGCCGCGCTCTTTTGAAATCTCCAGTGCCGCCTGCCAGCCGGATATCGTTCCTGCCGCGGTGAGCGCCCCCAGGGGGCCGCGCGCCGGGATCATTTCGTGACCGTGGCTGCGATAGAAATCGGCAGTGGCGGCCTGCGCGGCGGCGCCGCAAGCGTCGATTGCCACCGGATCGCCATCGGGCGGCGCGATGATCCAGAAACCGTCGCCGCCGATCGAGTTCATGAAGGGATAGACCACGGCGATGGCGGCGGCCGCGGCGACCATCGCCTCGATGGCGTTGCCGCCGTCGCGCAAAACGTCGAGGCCGGCCTCGGCGGCCAGGTGATGGGGCGCCACCACCATGCCGTTGGTGGCGTACGTCGACTTGAGCATGAAATCGATCCGCTGGTGAAAATCGGCGCTACTAGTAGCGGGTATTTGCTACCGGAGAAAGCCGCCGCCCATATGTGGGCACTCGGTCAAAAGAAAACGGGCGGCGACCCGCGTCACCGCCCGCCGTAATCGGTTGCGCCGGTACTATTCGGCAGCTTGTTCGACTTCCGGATAGTCGGTCAACTCGTCGAGCGCAGGCTTGACCTCTTCCATGAAGATCTTGAGCTGGCTGATCATGTCGTCCTTCGGTATCTGCGCGTAGTGCGAGATGAAGATGAAATACTCGGCCGGCAGCTGCTTCCACTGATCGATGTAGTAATCGCGCACCTCCGATACCGAGCCGTATTGGAACAAACCGGTCTGATCCATAAGCTCCAGCATTTCCTTGTCGGACGCGTTCTTTTTCGCGTCGGTCCAATCGGGGAAAAGTGGTCCATAGAAGTTCATGAAGATATCGCTCGACCAGTCGAGCGCCATCTGCGCGCCCTCGTCGTGGGTAGCGCCCATATGCGGCCAGCGGCAGATCGCCTGGTTCTGGCCCGGCGCGAAATTAAAGCCATTTTCGTTGGCGACCTCGGTATAGCGCGGGCCGTAGTGCGAGCAGCGGCCGATGCTCGAGAAATAAGACGGCACGAAGCCGCGCTGGCCAGCGTACTCGACCGTCTCGATGCTGGCGTTGCTGGCAACAAACACCTTGGGATGGGGATCGGAGTAGGGCGCCGGTACGACGCAGACCTTGCGCAGCTTGCCCTCTTCGTCCATCTCGCCGGGCGCGCCCAATTGCCGGGTGACGTCGCCCATGAACCAGCCCTCGAGGCCCTCGTCGTGGGGATAGGGATATTGCCAGAGATCGCTCTTGTAGTCGAAGGCCTCCTCAGTCCAGGCTTTCATGACCAGATCGACCTGTTCTTCGAAGAGCTTGCGGTTGTGCAGGTCGGCTTCGCTCTTGTCCGACAAGGTGGCGACACTGCCGAGCTTCTGGCCCAACACGTTGGTCCAGCGCGCCTGATAACCGCGCGCAAAGCCGACGAAGCAGCGCCCCTTGGTGATGTGGTCGAGGGTCGCGGTCTCCTCGGCGACGCGAATGGGATCGTCGACCGACATGACGTAGCCCAGACTGCCGATCCTGACTTTCTCGGTAAGGCCCGCCCAATAGCCGGTGTTGATGCCGATCGACGGGCCAACCTCGTAGCCTTCGGAATGGAAGTGATGCTCGATCGACGAGACGCCCCACACGTCGAGATCGTCCATTGCCTTGAGGAGATCGGGCATGCCGTCCATGGCTTCCTGGTAACGCTCTTTGTTGCGCCCAATCGGCCGAAGTTCTTTACGTTCCTCAGGGCTCTCGGCACGAACCACCGGATACATCTGAACAATGACCTTAACCATGGGTTTCCTCCTGCGCGGCCCTCAGCGAATACGAGCCTGATTAAGAATTTTGCGATCCTACTGCGTTGCGCTCATCTATCCCAATAACAACTACCGATACCGCTTATAGCGCGGACCTATATTTTGCTAGGCGACCTTGTTGAAGCTGATGTCGTCATAGCTTTCTTCGACCGGAATCTGCACCGTGTTGATGAAGCGCGCGAGCATGCCGTAGTAGCCGATCATAATGGTCAGATCGACGAAGCCGCCAATGCCGAAATTCTCCTTCAGGGTATCGACCAGGCTGTCATCGATCGGTTCGTTGTGGGTCAGCAGGCGCGCGTACCGCACTGCCGGCCCGACCGGCGCCGGTTCGGCTTCCAGTTCGGCGGAACCGATTTTTTTGAGCAGATCTTCCGGCGCACCGACCCGCTCGGCGACCCGCCAGTGGTGCTTCCACTCGTATTCGCACTGCAGCTCCTGGGCCACCGTCATAATGACCAGTTCGCGCAGCACGTCGTCGAAATCGGTGTTGTAGCGCACGTGCGCGCCGACCGGGGTTACCGCGGCCATGGCGCCCGGGCTGTTGGCCAGCAGCGCGAAGACATTGGGCATCACGTCGAAGCCGCGGCTGCGTAAAATCTCGTCCCAGGCGTCCAAAAACTCCGCCGGGCAGTCTTCCCGTTCCATGCGCTCCAGGCGCGAGCCAGGTAGTGGTGTGGTCACGATGTCGTCTCCCCCGTTGTTAGTTGTCGAGCGCCTTCGGCCACCGCCGAATGCGCTGTCGTTATTGAATTTCAGCAAACCACTTTCGCGCT
>JBFKGW010000343.1:0-3861 GCA_041633145.1 Alphaproteobacteria bacterium | reverse complement strand
TGGTCGCTCATGAAAACAGGATCGACGAAAGTTTGCGGCGCCCTGACACCGTTACCGGATCGGTCGGCCCCAGGGCTTCAAATATCTTGAGCAGTTGCTGGCGCGCCGCGTCGTCGTTCCACTCGCGATTACGGCGGATGACCTCGACCAACTCGTCGATCGCCGCTTCGGCATCGCCGCCGCCATAGAGCGCAACCGCCAGGTCGAAGCGCGTTTGCAAGTCGTCGGGATCGCTGTCCAGGCGGGCGCGCAGATTGTCCATCTCGCCGGCCGCCGAAGAGCCCGCTTCGGCCAACTCGAGGGCAGCAATGACAGCGCGGATATCGTCGTCGTCACGAAGATCCTCGCCGATCTGGTCGACGATCTCGCGCGCTTTATCGATCTTGCCCGCCTTGAGATAGCACTTGGTCATGCCGGCCAGGGCCTTGGCGTTCTGCGCGTCGTGATTGAGCACCTGTGCGTACAGCGCGCCGGCGCCGCCAACATCGCCGGTGTTGAACGCCTCTTCGGCCGCAGTCAGGGCTTGCTCGACCGGTGTCGGCTCGATCTCGCCGCCGTGCTGCGCGATCAGCTGGTCGACCCAGCGCTGGACTTCGCTTTCCGGCAGGGCGCCCTGGAAGGCATCGACCGGCTGACCGTTCTTGAAGGCAAACACCGTCGGGATCGACTGGATGCGCAACTGGGCCGACAGATCGGGATTCTTGTCGACATCGATTTTGACCATCCGGACCGCGCCGCGCGCTTTTGCGACGACGCTTTCGAGGATCGGCGTCAGCGTTTTGCAAGGCCCACACCAGGTCGCCCAGAAATCGACGATGACCGGTACATCGCGCGAGGCCTCGATCACATCGCTCATGAACCCGGCGGTGTCGGTTTCCTTGACCGGCGGCGGGGCGGTACCCCCGTTGCTCTGCGCAGCGCCTGCCTCACCGGTAATGATCGGTTCCATAACTCTCGCGTCCAAATGCCGGAAAATGTTGGTATCTGCCAAAAATGGCGGCTTCGGACTTCTGCATCAAGTCCTCACAGGAAATAATCTGTCGCTCGAATTTGTCCAGTTCCGGCCGCTCTTTTGATCGCCCGGCGCTCAGGGCAAATCGATGAGGACCGGTGGATGGCCACAGGCCGCCAAAAAGCGCAGCAGGTCGGCACTGGCGATCGCCGCGGTCGCCTCGTTGTGCAGCGGGTGCGCGTTGATCGGATCATGGTCGAGGACGCTGCGCGCCAGAACCATGGTCACCACCCCTTCGCGATCGTTCATCACGGCAAACGGGGTGACCGAACCGGGCTCGACCCCGAGGTGCTCGGCGAGCATGTCGGCGTTGCCGAAAGAAAGGTTGCCGCTGGCGCCGAGCACATGGCGCAGCGCCTTCAAGTCCACATCGGCGTCTTCCGGTACGGTGACCAGCCACTTGGTCCGCTTTTTGTCGCGCAAAAACAGGTTCTTGATGTGCCCGCCGGGTAGGGTGCCGCGCAGCGCCTGCGATTGGGCGACCGTATGCAGCGGCGCATGGCGGTGGATCTCGACCGGGATTGCCAACTCGGCGAGGCGCGCCAGCAGGGGCGCTTCGATTTTATCTGGGGCGCTCATGGTCGTCCGTCTATAGCTTGGTGGGCGGCGATAAATAAAGGGCGCCGTAATAACGCATCGTCGGACTTGCAATCGTCGCCGCGATGCGCTTACTTCCCACCGCGCTCGCGCGGGAATAGCTCAGTGGTAGAGCATCACGTTGCCAACGTGAGGGTCGCGGGTTCGAATCCCGTTTCCCGCTCCAGTTTCAACAAGGCCCGGCCGGTCATCGGCTGGGCCTTAATTGGTCTGGCGCAATTACGTCCAGGACAGGATGCGGGCATACAGAAGGTGGATCCGGTACGTGAACTTGCCCGGTGCAAGTTCTCTGGCGCGCTGCAAATCCGGCAGGGCCTTTTGCGGATCGGAAAAATGGTACAGGTACACCGACCCCCTGATGAGCCAGATTTCGTCTTCGAATTCGCCATACACGAGGGCAGCGTCAAGGGCCTCTATAGCTTCCTCGCGGCGTCCGAGCTGCAGCAGGGTTTTTGCTTTGAGCAGGAGAAAATCCGGATCGTTCGGCGCGAGCGCCACCGCCGCGTTCAAATCGTCGAGAGCTTTGTTGAATTGCCCTTTCGATCGATACGTCACGGCCCGCAACTTTAGGAAGCCTTGCGTATCGGGCCGTAATTCAAGCGCACGGCTATAGCTGGCAACGGCGTCGTCATAACGCCGCATGCGGAAATAGTTGTCGCCGGCGCCGCCGTGAAATTGCCAATGGTCGTTGATCGCGATCGCCCGGTCGAAGTAACGGGCGGCTTCGTCGTAGCGGCGTTTGCGTTGCAGTATCTGGGCCACGGTGTAATCGAGATAGCCCAAGATGGGCGCAAGGCGCGGCGAATTGGCGGCATCGCGCTCGACAAAATCGGCAAACCGATACAACCTGTTAGACAACTTCACGGGATATCGCGGGTCGCTCACCGTAGCCGGGCCGCCACCCCACCACGGCAACAGCCCGAAGAAATACCGGCGGCGAATGGCAAGCGAGTCAGGGTCGGCGTGCAGCCCCTCGCGGAGCAGAGCGTCCCTGCGTTCATCCGAGCCCGCCGCAATCTGCATCTCAATCAGGTGACTGTATGCCACCCCTGAATTGGGCTTTAGCACTAGCGCGGCCAGCAAGTCCTGTTCGGCGAGCCGAAAATGACGGACCATCAAGTCGATGCGCTTTTTCGCCGTATTGGAAAAGAGAGCTTCGCCGCGATAAACCCATCCGAGATTACGGCGGAAGATGCCACGCCCGATAAGCGGCCGGTGCGACCGGGGCTTGGCCGCGATCCATTTGGCAAACTGGCCGTCAAAGCCGGGATCGGCGCTGCTGAAGGCGTAGTAGGCATGATCGACAGCGTCATCCGAGATACCCCCGGTATCGTAGGCCTGTTCGAGCTCGGCTAGCGTTCGTTCCAACGCGTCGAAATCACCTTGCCGCAGCAGGTTCTGAAATTCGAGGCGGTTGACATAGTCCTCGGCCGCTGCCGTGCTCGCCGCGCAGGCGCAGATCAATAGCCCGACTACGGCGAAAATGTACCGGGCTGGTGACCCAAGAATGCCAAAAGTGCGAGCAAAGCGATCCATGACAGCTCCCGATCCGGCACTGCGGCAGGCATCGATACCCGCTAGTTTAAATATGAACGGTCATTTAATCCATGTATCCGGGTGTCCGGTGCTAATCGTCAGCAAACGGCACGCCCAAATCGCGCAACCGGGCGTCGAACTTATTATCGTATTCAGCCCACACGATAAGGTCGCGCGGATCGGTTAGCGCCAGCGCAACTGCGCGCTGGCATCGGCCGGATTGAAGTCGCGGCCGTTTTGCTGCGGATTGCCGGGTTTGATGCGCTCGATGTCGATCCCCAGCCTGAGCCACCACACGGACAGCCTGGAGAGACCGAACAGGGAGTTGGGGCTGGCAAACGGCACGCCGTTATCAGTGCAGATGGCGCTCGGCAGTCCGAGCTCCTTGAAAGCGCGCTCGAACACGGTGAACGCATAGACTTCCTTGGTGGTGGACAGCGCGTCACAGGCGATCAGGTAGCGACTTGCAAAGTCGGTGATGGTCAGCGGATAGCAATAGCGCCTGTCGGCGAGCATGAACTCACCCTTATAGTCGGCACACCACAGTTGGTTGGGCCGGTTTTGTCTGGACAGATATGTTCCCCTTGCCTTGTAGCGCCGTTTCCTGCGCCGCTTCACCAGCCCATGACGGTCGAGAATGGCGTGAACCGTGCTGATGGCAGGTGTATGAACATCCCGGTGGAGGCGGCGCAAGCGCTCCCTGATCTTCGGCGCCC
>JBFKGW010000342.1:0-3875 GCA_041633145.1 Alphaproteobacteria bacterium | reverse complement strand
TATCGAACGCGCCGTTTCGCATCGATGCAGTCGAGACGATCATCGGCAAAATCGGCGTGCCGCACGCGCTCTACGATTGTGTGCTGTCGTCGGGCGAGGTGGCGTGGCGGGCGATCGCCGAGCGGTCTGACGCCTGGCACGCCGCATTGGGGCGCCGGGCCGCTTTCATCGGGCCCGACCGGCACCGGCCGATGCTCGACAATCCGCAGATCGACCCGGTCGACGCGATCGACGACGCCGACTTCGTTATGTGCACCGGGCCGCGGCAAGCCGCCGATACGGTCGACGACTACGTGGCCGACCTGGATGCCGCCGCGGGTCGCAAGTTGCCAATGGTGTGCGCCAATCCCGACCGCGAGGTGATCCGCGGCGACCAGCGCGAGATCTGCGCCGGCGCCATCGCCGAACGCTACGAGATCGCTTACGGCGGCGATGTGGCGTGGCACGGCAAGCCATTCGCTCCCGTCTTCGACGAGATGCTGCGCATGCTTGACACGCCGCCGCGCTCGCGCGTCCTGATGATTGGCGACGGCGTGCACACCGATATCGCCGGCGCCGCCAATGCCGGCATCGATGCGGTGATGGTGTGCGGCGGCATCCACGCCGCCGCCCTGGGGATCACGCCGGGCGATCTGCCCGCGGCGGCGGCGCTCGACGCGTTCCTAACCGAGCATGGCCAATCGCCGCGCTACGCCGCCGCCCGCCTGCTCTGGGACTAGCGCCCCTCAGGCGCGCTTTTCGCCGGCCAGCGACAGGTAGGTCCGGCGCACGTTGTAACGGTGGCGGCCGGCGACGATGTCCGGGCGGGGGTGGTCGGGCGGTGGCGCAAATGCGTCGAACAGGGTGACCCGGTCCTCGGTTTCTTCCAGACTAAGGCCCGAGCTGAGCGCCTTTTTGACTTCGTTGGTGAGTTCGCTGAAATACAGCATGTACTGGCCCAGAACGCCGGCGTCGGAGAGCGGCGCGTGGCCGCTTACCAGCGTCTCGAGCTCCAGGGTCTGGGCGAACCGGGCCAGCGTCGCCAGATAGGTCGGCGCGTCGCTCTCCAGCGCCAGCCCGAACGCGCCCACCGTCATGTTGCCGGTCCACGCGGTTCGCGTGGCCGGCACGTAGGTGATGGTGTCGCCGGGCGTGTTTGCCGGCCCAAACCAGTAAAGCTCGACGACCTGGCCGCCGAGGTCGATGGTCAAACGGTCGTCGAAGACGATGTCCGGCGCGCGGTAGGTGACGCCCTCAAAGATCGCCGGGTCGCCGCCGACCGCCGGCAGCAGAAATGCTTTCTCGTCTTCGATGTAGGGTGTCCGCAAGGCGGTCTCGCGCTGCTGGATCAGCAGCGTCTCGGCCGGGAAAGCGCAATTCCCGAAGGTGTGGTCGCCGTGATAGTTCGCGTTGACCAGGTAGCGGATCGGCTTGTCGGTCACCTCGCGCACGCGCGCCAGGATCTGTTCGCCCATCGGCACGCAAATATGCGCATCGATCACTAGAACGGCGTCGTCGCCGACCACGAAGCCGGCATTGTCGACATTGTAGAGGCTCGACATCAGCGCATAGACGCCAGGACCAAGCTCTTCGATCGACAGCTCGCAGCCGGTTGGGTCGAGCTCGAACTTGGCGAAGTCGTCGGGAAAGTCGGCCCAGTCGAGCATGGCGGGTTTGGCGGTCATCGGCGGTCTCCCATTCAACCTGGATCCAGCGAACCAGGATTATCCGTGCAAATCTACAATGCCGGTGGCCCGCGCAAAAGTGAGAGTTCCGCCGTTCACGCAAGCGAGCGTGTGCTTACCTATGCTAGTTCCGGTTTAGGGCGTCATATATGATCGTCACACCAGGGGATCATTTCACAGGATTGGTGAGACGATGGCCGACAGTCGAAACATCGACGTTACCAGGCTCACGTTACTCGGCGACGATCACACACCGTACGACTTTGTCATCGGACTCTTAGAAGAGGTGTTCGGCAAATCGAATACCGATGCAAAGCTGATTGCGGCGACGGCCCATCATTATGGCGAGGCCGATTGCGGACTTTGGCCCGATACGGTCGCCGATGCACTGCTGGGTGAAGCTAAAGCGAGAATCGATACGGCCGGGCATAGCTTGGCCTTCGCCCGCACCACGGCCAAAGGTCGAGAGGGACCCGGTCACGAGACGTGCGGTTTCTGCGGCAAGCCGGCCAGCCAGGTGAAACTTCTCTATCGGGGCGAGGCAGCTCGTATCTGTGACGCATGCGTTTTGCGCGGGGCAAATCACCTGTCGCAGAATGTTGCCGGAACTTCATACTCCTTCGCCTACGAAGTTCTCAATTGGCACTTCGCGGGTATCGGACGAGACCGGATCGAGACTTCAGTCAGAAATTTCCCAGCCCGCATGCGGGCAGATTTGCAATTGGCGGTCGACGAGATATTCCCACCAAACACGATACGACAATTGGGGATCAAGTCTGGATATCGCTTTGAAACGGTGGAGTTCACCAATCTATGGGACACCGGCCGTTCCGCCCAGTCGATCGTTCCGGTTCAGTTTACTGAGATCGACGTCGGCGAAGAGGCGCCACGGCGCTGTGTTGGCACCGCCTTATGGTTGCTGTCAAAGGATGATTTTAAACACGCCGCGCTCGTATCACAGGTCGAGGGCATGCGGGGCGATTCACATGTTCGAGTAGAAATTGCTGCGCCACAAGGTGAAGCGGGCGCACAGATATCAGCCCAGTATTTCCGCCGTATCGAGGATATCATCAACCAGGCGCGATCCTATCGCGGTAAAGTCCTATCCTTGGAAACCGGTCGGCATTGGGATGGCTTGACCGGCGGGATCACCGTACACCGGCTACCGCAAGTGCGGAAAAAAGACGTCATCCTTCCGGTTAAGACACTCAGACTGCTTGACCGCAACGTTATCGAATTCGCCACCCAGCGGGACCAATTGCGTGCTATCGGGCAACCGGCAAAGAAGGGTCTGTTGTTCTATGGGCCGCCCGGAACGGGCAAGACCCATACGATCCAATATCTCGCAAGCCGACTGACGGGCCATACGACGTTGCTGGTTACGGCCGAACAAGTTGTCGGGTTGAGTGAATATTTTAGTCTGGCTCGGTTGCTTCAGCCATCGATGCTGGTGATTGAAGATGCAGACCTGATCGCGCGCGAACGCGAACATATGACCGACCCGGCCGAAGAAGTGTTGCTGAACAAACTGCTCAATGAGATGGACGGCTTGCGCCAAGACGCTGACATATTCTTCGTGTTGACAACAAACCGGCCGGAGCAGTTGGAAGCAGCCCTGGCGAGCCGGCCGGGCCGGATCGATCAGGCCATCGAGTTTCCATTGCCGGACAAGGTTGGTCGCAAGAAACTCGTGCGACTGTACAGCGGTGGCCTATCTGTACCGGCCGATGTGCTCACCGAAACGGTGCAACGGACGGAAGGCGTCAGTGGGGCCTTCATCAAGGAACTAATGCGGCGAACGGCGCAGTATGTCTTCGAGCGCGAGGACGGAACGCATACGGTGACACGGCAGGACATCGAAAGCGCGCTCGACGAGATGCTCTTCGAGGGCGGACGACTTAATGCGACGCTGTTGGGAGGGCCAGAGCGTTCGGAATAGCATGACCGCTAACCTTTTCGATCACGGGGTCACCGCTACCCGCCTTCCGTTTTTGGAGCGGCAGCGGATTTTCCCGCCGCAGCTGGCGAGCGCTTTCAAGAAAGACCTTTAGCTGTCGCGATGATTTTCCGGCGTCGCTTCTTATTGGCGACAGAACGGTGCTAGGCTAGCGCCATGAGACGCCATTTGCCCGCCTTATTCACTCTAATCACCCTATTGGCCGGTTGCGACAGCGCGCCCGACTTCGATCGGGGCCTGGCCGCCTATAATCG
>JBFKGW010000341.1:0-3877 GCA_041633145.1 Alphaproteobacteria bacterium | reverse complement strand
TGCGCGACCAGCCGATCGTACTCATCCTTCGAGCCGTCGCACCAATAGACGCTGTCCGGTTCGGTGAGCGCCACCATCTCATCGATCCAGGCAAGCAACTTCGCGTTATCTGTGCCCGTGTTCAAGGGCTCAGCCAATTCAGCCATCCTACTTGTCCCCTCCGGTCGCCAATCGGCGACAGCGTGCGGCAACCCCCGCTAAAAATAGACAATAAACTGATTGAGTCGGACGATGTAAATAGGTCGCCGACGCGAGCTGCTGTGGATTATCGCCGAATTCCGAAAAATCCGCGCGAAACCGGGGGCTCATTACCTAAAAGGTCCGATAATTTCACTGCGTCGGAATGTCTCGGCGTATAGTAAAGACAACCTCCGAGGCGGCCCGTTCGGGCCGAATCGCACTCTCCGGCCCCTGCGCGTTTGAAATTCATGCCCCGAAACGCCAAGTTTGTCGCCCTGCTCGCGCTGATGTCCGGCCTCGCGCCGATCTCGATCCACATCCTGCTGCCCGTATTACCGGAGATCGAGCGCGCCTTTGCGCGCGGCGGCGGCACCAGCCAACTCACCCTGTCGCTGGGACTGGTCGCGATGGCGGTCTCGACGATCGCCTACGGACCGGCAGCCGACCGATTTGGCCGCAAGCCGGTTCTGCTGTTCGGCTTGGCGACCTTCATCGCCGGTAGCTTGCTCTGTTTCTGGTCGCCCACCATCGAGGTGCTGATTTTCGGCCGCGTGGTGCAGGCCGCCGGCGGCGCTGCCGGCATGGTGGTCAGCCGCGCCATCGTGCGCGATGTCTACAGCCGCGACGAGGCGGCGCAGGTCATCGGCTATATGATGTCGGCAATTATCCTGGCGCCCTTGTTCGCGCCGTTGATCGGTGGCTTCCTCACTGAATTCTTCGGCTGGCGTTCGGTGTTTATTTTCGCTACGGCGATCGGCGTAATCGCGTTTGCGTTCACCGCGCCGGGCTACCGTGAAACCCACCGGCCGAGTGGCGGCGGCGGCTTGTTGCGGGAGATGATTACCGCGTTCCCGATACTGCTCAAGGACCGCGCGTTCCTCGCCTATACCGGCTATGCCAGTTTCGGCGTCGGCCTGTTCATGACCTTCGCTGGCGGCCTGCCCTTCGTGATGGTCAATCTGTTCGACCGGCCGCCCTCCGATTTCGGGCTGTTCTTCATGATGATCATGGGTGGTTTTCTGACCGGAACGTTCTTGAGCACCCGGCTGACCCCGAAGGTCGGCATCGACACTATGATCAGGCTGGCGAGCGGAACCAGCCTTTTATTCGGTTTGTCGATCCCCGTCCTGTTGTGGATGGGATACATCTCACCGTGGTCGTTGTTCCTGCCCGGCGCCGCCATGGCGGTCTGCCACGGCCTGGCGATGCCCAACGCCCAGGCCGGCGGGGTCAGCGTGAATCCCACCATCGCCGGTTCCGCTTCCGGCCTGTTGATCTTCATACAAATGACTGTGGGTGCCAGCTTTGCCCAATTAGCGGGCATGATCCCCACTGACACGCCGGTTCCCGTCGTCGCCCAAATATGCGTGGCGGCGTTCCTGGCGTTTTCGAGTTTTACGTTATTGATGTGGTCGCGCCGCAGCGAGAGCGCTAACTGACGGTGGCGATGCGCAGCACGTTGGTGCGGCCCGGCGTGCCGAACGGCACGCCGGCGGTGATGACGATTTGGCTGCCCTGGGCCGCGAACCCTTCGCTTTCAGCGATCGCCGTGGCGCGATCGACCATATCGCGAAAATCCTTGGCGTCCTCGGTCTCCACGCAATGCACGCCCCAGGCGATCGCCATGCGCCGCGCGGTATCGCGGTTCGGCGTGAACACCAGGATCGGCACCTCTGGGCGCTCGCGCGAAGCGCGCAGGCCGGTCGAGCCCGACGTGGTGTAACAGACAATGGCCGCCGCGCCGATGGTTTCGGCAACCTGGCGGGCCGCCATCGTAATGGCGTCGGCGCTGGTGGTCTCCGGTCGCGTCTCTGCCTGCTCGACGATGCGCCGGTATTGCGGGTCCACCTCGACTGAGTGGGCGACCCGATCCATCATGGTGACCGCCTCGACCGGGTAGCTGCCGACCGCCGATTCCGCCGACAGCATCACCGCGTCGGCGCCTTCGAAAACCGCGGTCGCTACGTCGGAGACTTCGGCGCGCGTCGGGCTCGGTGCATCGATCATCGATTCCAACATCTGCGTCGCCACCACCACCGGCTTGCCGGCGACCCGCGCCGCCCGGATGAGCGCCATTTGCAGGCCCGGCACTTGTTCGATCGGCAGTTCCACGCCCAAATCGCCGCGCGCCACCATGATGCCGTCGCTCACCGCCATGATTTCGTCGAGGTTATCCATCGCGCGGGGCTTTTCCATCTTCGCCATTACCCAGGCGCGGTCACCGATGATATCGCGCGCTTCAGTGATGTCGGCGGCCCGCTGGACGAACGACAGCGCCACCCAATCGACGCCGAGCGACAGCGCAAACTCCAGATCCTCGCGGTCCTTTGCCGACAGCGCCGCCAAGGGCACGATCGCGTCGGGCACGTTAACGCCCTTGTTCGAGGTCAGCGGCCCGCCGACCTTGACCTCGGCGTCGGCGCCGTCGGCCGAAACGCCGGTGACTTGCAGCCGGATTTTGCCGTCGTTGAGTAGCAGTGCCATGCCGGGCTCGAGGGCGGCGAAAATCTCCTTGTGGGGCAAGGCTGCCCGTTCGGCGTTACCTTCGACATCCTCCAGATCGAGGCGGAACGATTGACCCTCTTTCAGGACGACGCCGCCGGCCATTTTGCCAACGCGCAGCTTCGGCCCCTGCAAGTCGACTAAGACACCGATCGGCCGGCCCAAGTCCTGTTCAACGGCGCGGATCGCCTGATGCCACGCCGCCACATCGTCGTAGCTGCCGTGGCTCATATTCAGCCGAAAAAGATCGGCACCCGCCTCGAACAGTTGCCGGATCACTTCTGGCGATCCGCTGGCCGGCCCCAGCGTCGCTAAAACTTTCACGTTGCGGGTTCGCCGCATGGAATCGTTGCCTTTTCTCGCCTATGCTGGCGCCACCGTAGCACTAGGTCACGAATCCGATACATCCCGTTTTTCCAGGAAGTATTTTCAAACTGGCGGCTTCGATCGCTTGTCGTATGCTGCATAAAAGCCGCGCTGTGCCGCGGGCCTGAAGCGGGATTTCGGGGGGAGAAAAATAAATGCGCGAATACGGAATCGGCCAATCGGTCCCACGGGTCGAGGATCGCCGGCTGCTCACCGGGTTGGGTCATTACACCGACGACCGCAAGGTCGCCGGCGCGGCGCATATGGCGGTGGTGCGCTCGCCCCATGCCGCCGCCCGGGTGACTGCTATCGATGTTGCCACCGCCACCAGCATGCCCGGCGTCGTGGCGGTGCTGACCGGCGCCGACGCCGATGCCGACGGCCTCGGCACCCTGTCGTGCAGCGTCAAGCGACGCCAGCGCGACGGCCAGCCCATGGTCGAGCCGCCGTTCCCGATCTTGGCGCGCGACGCGGTCAACATGGTCGGCGTGCCGGTCGCGATCGTGGTGGCGGAAAGCTTGCCGCAAGCGCTCGACGCTGCCGAGGCCGTCTACGTCGAATACGAGGTACTTGCCGCAGCGACCGATACCGGCAGCGCCCTCGACCCCGGCGTGGCGCAGGTCTGGGACGACGTCGCCAACAACGAAAGTTTCTACTTCACCCTCGGCGACCGGGCGGCGGTCGAAGATGCGTTCGCCCAGGCAGCCCATGTCGTCGAGCTGGACTATATCGTCACCCGCGTGTCCGCCAATACGATGGAGCCGCGTGCCGCGATCGGGTTTTACGACCCCAGCGATGAACGCTACACGCTCTATGCCGGCAGCGGCGG
>JBFKGW010000340.1:0-3879 GCA_041633145.1 Alphaproteobacteria bacterium | reverse complement strand
GGTGCCGTCGCGCGCCATCGTTTGTTTTTGTCCCATTACTAATTTAGATACCAATCATATACCGTCTAGTTGGTATGTTAAAGGATAAAGTCCAACGGCTCGATCATTCAAAAAACCTATATTAACCGGACATAACAGCACTATGATACGAAAGTTGGAAAAAATTCTGCGTTGACTCTGGCATGTAACACTTGTACTAAACCGACCGGTCGGTATAATTAAACCCGACTGATCGTGAAGGAGAAAGCCATGTCTGCAGCAGAAATCATCACGCCGTCCGTGGCGGACGGTTTTTCGACGGTCAAGGCCGCGGCGTTCGAAGAGCGGCTGGTCGATATTCTCAACGCTGGGGCGGTCTGCCTGATGACCTCGGTCGGTCATCGCACCGGCCTGTTCGACAGCCTCGCCGACGGGATGCCCGGCACCAGCCCCGAGATCGCCGCGCGCGCCGGCTTGAACGAACGCTATGTGCGCGAGTGGCTCGGCGCCATGGTAACCAGCGGGGTCGTAGACTACGACGCCGCGGCGGGCACCTATCGTCTGCCGCTCGAACACGCCGCCTGCCTGACCCGCGCGGCGACGCCGAACAATCTGGCGGTGTTCGCCCAGTACATTCCCGAGTTGGGTGCGGTGGAAGACCATATCGTCGACTGTTTCAAGGACGGCGGCGGCGTGCCCTACGAGCGCTTCAACCGGTTCCACGAAATCATGGCGGAAGACAGCGGCCAGTCGGTGCTGCCGGCGCTGCGCGCGCACATCCTGCCGCTGGTGCCCGAGCTCATCGAGCGCCTCGAGGCGGGCATCGCGGTGCTCGATCTGGGCTGCGGCCGCGGCAAGGCGATCACCCAGCTGGCCGGCTGGTTCCCCAACAGCCGCTTTACCGGCTACGACCTGTCGGCCGAGGCGGTCGCCTGGGCGACCGCGAACGCGGAAGAGCAGGGGCTAACCAATCTGACCTTCGAAGTGCGCGACTTGAGCACCTTCGATGAGGACGCCGAAGCGGGCGCGTTCGACTTCGTCACCACCTTCGATGCGGTGCACGACCAGGCCAACCCGCGCGCGCTGGTGCGCGGCATCCGCCGCAGTCTAAAGTCGGACGGCGTCTATCTGGCGCAGGACATCAACGGCTCGAGCCATGTGCACGAGAACTGCGAGCACCCGATCGGCCCGCTGCTCTACACCGTCTCGTGCCTGCACTGCATGACGGTGTCGCTGGCGCAGGACGGCGGCGCGGGCCTCGGCGCCATGTGGGGCCGGCAGAAGGCGGTGGAGATTTTCACCGAAGCTGGCTTCGGTTCGGTCGAGGTCAACGAACTCGAGCACGATATCCAGAACCTGTACTACGTCTGCCGGCCTTAAGCGCCGGCCGAACGGGCGACAACAAGGGCCGGTTTAGCGCCGGCCCTTTTCGTGCCGCCGATCTGGACCGACAGCACTTCTGTGATATATGGAGTGCGGCGCGCCAGCCCCGCCGATGGGGGCCCGTAGTTCAGTTGGTCAGAACGGACCGCTCATAACGGTCATGTCGCAGGTTCGAGTCCTGCCGGGCCCACCATCTTTTCAATGACTTAGAGATATTCAGCATCTGCTGATTGCCAACTTTAAGGCCGCCTCAAGTGTCCAACGCCCGCAAACTGGCCGGCCGTGAACGCGAGGCGCAAAGACTCCAAGTCCCTAAGAGGGCAAACCCTCCAGATAACTACGACCGTCAAAGCGCAGCACCTCGCCGCGGTTGTCTTCCGGGCTGACGTAACTGCAGTGCACCCAGCCCTTGCTTGGGTCGGCCGCGTCCCAGTACTCCAGGATAAGCTGATCGAAATCGAGGTTGTCCTTAATCCAGCGCGCCAGGTCGAGGTTGGCAATCCCCGGCACTTCGAAGTCGGCGGCCTGTCCTTTCGCGTGCTGGCTCGTCGGCTTGGAGCCGATCGCTTCGCATAGCGCGACGCTGCGGTACCAGGACGACGGGGTGAACGCGACGCCGTAATGGTCCCGCACGGGCTGCAGGATAAGTTCAGCGACCCGGTGCAAGCACTCGATCTCTTGGGAGCTCGGCGTATTGTCGATGCCACAACGGCTTGCGGTCTGGGATTTCACTGCTTCGGCAAGGCTGAAGTTGCCTGAGAGCATCATGGTGGGACTCCATCCAAAGTTTACCGCGCCACGTGGCGCAGAATGATGAAAGCTGGAATCATCTGATTTACAGAAAGGTCATGATTTTCATGACCACGCCCAGAACACCGGATATTGCGTTCATGAAACGGGTGACGTTCTGGATCTCCGAGAGCGCGTCTTTCAGTTCTGTCGTTGCGGTTTCGAGCGCCGCTGCGTTGGCCTCAACGTCGGCCACCACCAAAGCGATCTGCGCATTCTCGATCCTGAGGATCTCCGGCCCGATCTGCATCGACTTCAGCAGCGCCTGGGTCTGTTCTTCCGCACTCAAGGCCTCGAAATAATCATCGTCATCGAGGGTCGCCTTTGCCCGCAATAACTGCACCTTCGCCTGGCGTAGCTTCTTCTGTGCGGCGTCTTTCTGTTCTTGCGTGGGATTATCGGCACCGTTTGTCATTGGCTAGCTCCCTGGCGATTTGCTTCGTATATCGTGACGACCGTCTCGACGAAGACAATCGACCGCTCGAGGCTCGCGAGCGCGCCTTGGCCACCCTCGACCAGTTGGTTGAAGTTGCTCTCCAGTTCTTTGGCCGCGCTCAGCGCCACCGAGATCGGATTGGGCTGAAGCTGGAACGTGAAACTTTGCTGTCGTTGCCGCGCCCAATCTGGCGGGAGATCCTTGTCCAGATTTAGCAACGATTGCTTGATCCCGACATCGGCCGGAATCTTTTCACGGTCGCGTTCGATCTCTAGCAGCAACTCAAACATCGTTCGCTGCAGCGCGACCGCTTCCTGTACGGTTCCGGCATGCGTCTTCAGGTGTTCTTGAAGGCGCGCGTTTGTGAATGAGGCGACGGCCAGTTTGGCGAGGGGACCAACAAGTTCGGCGACAGGTGCGCCACCGAAGGAAATTGTCTTGACCTGTGGGGCCAGTCCTCCCAGCTGATTCACCAGCCCGTTGGCCGCGTTGCCGGCGGCCTCCGACGACGCGCCGGAAGCGAGAGCGTTCAGCGATACGAAATATGCCCCAAGCGTCGACGCATGTTCCTTCATTATCCTGAAAGACTCGAGACGCTGCTCGAACTCCTGCAGGTTTGCGTCGTATTGCTGTTCGAGACCAGTTTTGGCTGCGGTGAGTTGAGGCCCCGTGAGTTGCAGCTTCCTCAGCCGCTCTCTGTTCCGTAGAAGGTCGGTGTTGTCGCGTTCGACGGCTTGTTGGAAGGCGAAGTCGTAGACCCGTGGAATCTGCCCGGAAAACGTCACCCCGGATTGGGCGAAGCTGGCGATTTCCTGGTTGCTCGCGCCGGCGCACGCCGTGATCGTCAGCGCGAGAAAAACAACTCCGAGACTACGGCCAATCAAACCCGATCGCCGCGAACCATATTCGCGCGAAACACGATGCATTGTTTTCTCCCCCTATAGTCTCGCGAAACTCCCTACCCCTGTCGTCATAGGCACTCGGCACTATCGTTTTCCAGCACCTATCATCCGACATTTGGTTTTGCTTTGCCACCACTTTAGGCAGAGCACTTATCAAGCCGTAAAACCGCTGCAAGAACGTAAAATGACCAATGGCGCCGGTTAAAACCCGTCCGGGGCTACTATTTTTCTCTAAAAATTAACGTGTTACCGCCGCCCCGCCGCATCGCGCCGGGTTGTCGCGACGCCGTAGATCGAGGTCGTCGCGGCGATGAACAGATAGCTGCCGTCGGGCCCGCCGAAGGTCAGGTTGGCGGCCACTTCGGGTAGCAGGATCTTGCCGCAGAGCGT